>JAASSV010000121.1 GCA_021767685.1 Caryophanales bacterium
GCAGATGCTGGCGGTGCACAGCCACTCATGATAAGAACCATCACGAGTATTATGACGCGTTTAACTATTTTCATTATATCACCTAGAAATCGGTTTCATTTTTAGTAAAAAGATAGCGTCAGTATATCATACACTATCGTGTAATACAATTGCTGACGTGAGTTATGTATATTAAATACGGTATTCAGAAACACCCATAAAATACTTAGATATGGCTATTTGATTATTTTTATAGGTTGCAAATAACCGTTTAATCTGATCCGGTAAAAAATGCGTATATTTAATTTCTAACAACACTTGATTCGCTGGAACAACTCGTTTATTGAAACGTGGTTGAAAACGATCTCTTTGATGAACAAAAACATCATAATCAAATGTAATACGACATTGTTCTGTTTCATCAACAAATGCTTTTCGTCGATACGTAATTGTCACAGTTTCTCTCAAATTATGTCGCTGATGTTCTAAAAACAGTTCTTTAAATAAGTCATTACTGTTTGTGCTAATGCCCTGAACATCAGTCAGTATTTGTTCTTTTTCAGACAAGGAAATAGGGACTTTGGTCTTATGCGTTAAGTCCCCGTTTTTAATCTTTTTCTCTAGTTGATGACTGAGATCATCATTGTAGTGACGAATCCGATATTTCGTATGTTTGGGCTGTCCAAACACTTTATCAGCAAAGGCACTATTATGACGATCATCTAAGTAAGTTGTCGTGACTAAATACCCGTCATCCAAATTATTTTTATCTGGTAAAAGTAAGGTCTTTAGTACGCGTTCAAGCTTGAAGGCATCTGTTACTGAGATTAAGTATTTTAATTCAAATCGTCGTGTCATAAGATGACCTCCGTTTCATTACCTTATAATTTTGATTTATAGTATTTTTCACGGTCTAATACACGAATTGGTGATGTGAACTCCCCTATTTCAGTTTGATCAAGGGTTTCTTTTAAGACCGTCATTTTCGAGTCAATATTATCAATAAAATGTAAAATTAATGCTTCTGGGATATTTGTCTTTTTTGGTGACCCATAATTACCATAATAATGATGAGATAAAATCATATGTTGGATGAGTAAGACTTCTTCTGTGTCACGATGTCCTAACTCATGCGCAACAAGTTCGATTTCTTTAACACCCATTGTAATATGACCAAGTAATTTACCAACTTTTGTATACTCTGGACCAGCATAATGCGAGAGCTCTTGGATCTTACAAATATCATGTAAGAAAATACCGGCAATGAGTAAGTCTTCATTTAAGAAGGGATAGACATCTAAGAAGCCATCAATCAATGTTAACATTGTTGAGGTGTGATAACTGAGTCCACCAATATAAGCATGATGGAATGTTGTCGCGGCTGGATAGAGATAAAAATTCTTTTCATGCCGTTCATATAATGTATCAACAATCTCTTTTATCACAGGATTTTTAAGCCGTGCTAAATAGGTTTCAACAGTCTCTTTTACCTTTTCCATTGAAACAGGCGCATACTCGTAAAATGTTTCCATTAATTGTTGGCGCCGTTTAAATGGAATCTCCGCATCATCAATATGGGTATAGTTAACAACCTGCAACTGGGGCTGGTCTTTAAATGTTACTGTCTGGCATTCAAACTCATAAACAGCGCTTTCTATAACCTCACTATCTTGATGGATACGAATTGTTTCTCCCTCGTGTGTTTCGTGTTCTATGCGTAAGGTATTGGTGTCATATGATGTTTGATTCACTGATACTATTTTTGCAAAAAATGTTGTGGTTTCCATGGTTTCACCTATTTCTTTTTAAGAATGTATGTTGTGATGTCATCAATATTGATTTTCGTTAAAATACGACGTGATCGTTTTTTACCGTCAAAAATCAATGTATAACGTCCATCTAAGTCGAAGGTCTCTTTCTCTGTATTGTTTTTAAAGATTACCAGTAAGTTCGTTTCTGGGTCTTTTAAACGATAATGAATAGTTCCTGACTCAAAGATGTGTGTTTCGACATAATCTTTTATTTTTGAAGGCGCTGTTAAGCGGAACAAGTCATATTTACGACGTAACCTTAACAGTTCTCTTAAATATTCAATATCTTCTAAATTATCATCAATTAATGACCAATCTATATGATTAATGTCATCACCTGATTTATATGAGTTTTCAACGCCTTTTTTGGTTCTATAAAACTCTTGTCCAGCGTGGATAAATGGAATCCCTTGACTTAACACAACCATTGATAATGCTAGACGTTGGCGTTTTTTACGTTCATCTAATGACACTTTCGGTAATGCTTTTTGCGTTTTATCAAAGAAGGTATTATTATCATGACACTCGACATAGTTAACCGATTGTAATGGATAACGGAATAAGAACTTGTTTAAGCAACTTCCTTTAATAATGTTTTTGATATCATCAAGGTGGGCATTACTACCTAAGGCATACCCTAAATCTTTCACTTGGAAGGTTGCGCCTTTAATACGTTCTCGTGTTTTATCATTAAAATGGCCAATATTAAACAGTAAGTGACGATTATACATGTGACTTGTTCGGTCATAACCAATCGTTGTCGGCATCTTCCATCCTTCACCATAAACAATCATATCGCTACGGAAACGGTCAAGTTTTTGACGTAATGTATTCATTGTTCTAATATCAATTAGTCCCATTAAATCAAACCGGAACCCATCAATTTTATATTCTTTAGCCCAATACATAACGCTATCAATAATAAATTTTCTTATCATCCGGCGTTCTGTGGCTAAATCGTTGTTACACCCTGAGGCATTTGTTAACATGCCTTGCTCGTCATGACGGAATGCATATCCTGGGACAATTTTTTCAAATGGGAATGATTCGATATCAAAGACGTGGTTGAAGACAACATCCATGACGACACGTAGTTGATTAGCATGTAAGTCATCAATCAGTTGTTTCAGTTCATTAATTCGTGTATACGGATCATCAGGATCACTTGCATACCATCCTTCTGGGACGTTATATTGTTCAGGGTTATATCCCCAGTTATATTTACGATCTGGATTTGTCTCATCAACATCACCAAAATCATAAATTGGTAACAACTGGACATGAGTAATCCCTAAATCTTTAATATGATCAAGTCCTGCTGGATTTCCTTTTGGTGTTGTAAGTCCTTCTTCGGTAAATGAAGTATACTTACCTGGACTTGATGCATTTAATGAGTCTTGAATAGTAAAATCATGAATATGTGCTTCGTAAATGACAGCATCCGTGTAAACACCGCTAAATTTCGGACGTTGTGAACGTTGTTTTACCAATTTAGATTCATCAATGACATAGGAAAATTCAGCGTTGGCACTTGAACTTCTTCCATAAGGGTCAGTTAACTTGTGCTCTTTTCCATTGACATATGAAATATACCGATATTTATATCCTTCATAATCTCCACGAAGTCGTAAATACCATACACCTTGATTATCATATTCCATAGGAACAATCTCTTTATTCCCCTCTTTATCGATTAATTCAAGTTTCATATATTTCGCAACGGGTGTCCAAATTTTAAACTTTGTCCGGTCGCGACGGTAACTCGATCCAAGATCAGATTGCTCATAATAATAAATATCATCAAACAACTCAGTTCTTACAATCTTACCTGTAAACAATTCTGCACTTTCCCCTAAGTCATCAAAAATATGATACATTTTGTTTAGTAATATATACCCATCAAAACGCGTCACATATTTTCGTTCATTACCTAAGGTGTGTGTTGAAATGATTTCTAACTCAATCTCTTCTTCATTTCCTATTACCTTAAAAGATTTTACAAAATCTTCACGATATTTTAGAGGTACGATTACCGTGATTTCTGTAAAATCATCTAAGTATGCGTAAAATTTACTCATTCTTATCTCCCATATCTTTCTGTAATGCGTTAATTTTTTTCAATGTATATGCTTTTAACTCATTGTAATCATTATTCAGTGTTCCATCGAGTACTAATTCAAGTAAATCATCAATCACAAGTCCAATCAAACTATGTTTTTTTAGCGTTGTCAACTTGATAATGTCTTCTCCTTTAAACGCGAGATCACAAACATCTTTAATTGGCATTGCGTTATCAATCTCTTTTAATCGTTGAGATTGGTCTTCATATCCTAATACAACATTAATTTTATTCACAATCTCACAAACCTCAATTGAATGTGAGAACACTAAAAACGTATTGAATTTATCTTCTTTGGTTACTTCATGAAGTAAC
>JAASSV010000122.1 GCA_021767685.1 Caryophanales bacterium
AAACTGACTGGCAAGAACGGTATGCGCTTCTTCATAGGCATCGCTTGTCGTTAGATAGTTATCTTCTCCTGTATTAATAATAATCCCTGCGTACGCATTAATAACCCGACTAAAATATTGATCAATCAGTGTTCGTTTCATGTTAATATCACGGAACAAGACACCATATAAAGAATCATTCAACATCATGTCTAATCGTTCTAATGCACCCATGGCAGCAATTTCTGGCATACATAGACCACTCGCATAATTAACAAGCATAATATATTTTCCTAGTTCTTCTCCAACCTCATCTAATGCTTGTCGCATGATTCTAAAGTTTTCTTGAGTTGCGTAAGTTCCCCCAAACCCTTCTGTCGTTGGTCCATACGGAACATAATCTAGTAGTGACTGACCTGTGGTTCTAATGACAGCCACAATATCAGCCCCATTTCTAGCTGCAGCTTGAGCTTGTGTAACATCTTCATAAATGTTCCCTGTGGCAACGATCACATAAAGTAAGGGTTTATCAGGATCTTGTAACTCTTTAATTTTATTGTCTCTTTTTGTTTTAGCTTGTCTAATTGATTTAAGTGATGCATCAATATAGGGATGTAATAATGGCATTATCTCATCATCACCAACGAGTTCTACTCGATCTAAACGAATCAGATCTTGTTCTATTTCACGGGCAATCTTGTTTGGAGAGTATCCCGTTAATTTGACTAAGCTCGCCATATAACGACTAATCCCTTTACTTAAATCTCCATGCTTTAAAATATAATCGACAACAATATTGGGGTATGGAATATCAATATCATTGACACCATCAATACCTAACAACCGGCAAACGGTTCGTTCGACTGAGACTGTTGTGTATTGATCGATAAATGCCTGGGTATCTTCAGCAATATGCTTGGCATGTTGTCTTGCGTTATCGATTGTATCTTTTGGTAAGTGTAGTTTATTCATCTAAGTCCTCCTTATCATCAATAACATTGATTATCGGATAATCAAAGTGATTGATAAAATGGTCTTTCATCAGTTTGGGATCAAATACATACTGCATTGTATCAAATGGGTTTATGGCAATAAACGGGATGGTTAACTCATGTCTTGTTACTAGTTTGACACCAATGGTTTCTAAGTATCTCAGATTTTTTGGTGAACATAAAATTTGTACGGGGTCATCAACAATAAGTGTCTGTCCTTCTACGTGGTTTCGATGATGTAGACAATACCGAACAAACGCATCATTTATTGCGCCATTTAGTTGTATATAATGACAGTCTATTTGCTTTAATATATTAAGGTTATTGGGAGCTAAACTTAGTGGAGTCTCTCCTTGATATTGAACTGACAATGACTGATCTAATAAGGCCCATTTGACTGTCTCTTTAAGTGCGTCCACTTGAAATGAGGGTATGGTTAAACTCTTCACAACCGATGCTGTATCGTTAATTAATGTTTTGAGCGAGTTACTATAACTTGCACCACTTACAACAATTACGCCATCAATTAGTTCTGTGGTCGCAAATGATTTACGAAATAGGGCACCATCAATAAAAATGTGATCAACTGATAGGGTTTCAAACTCCTGTTTAACCTTTTTAAGGCCACTATTTGTCGATGGACCAGCCAATAAGATGTTGCCATCGTTTGTAATCTGAGCAATCACAATAGGTCCTAATGGCGTATTGATGTCAGTTGTTTTGAGAATCTTAACGTGTGCTGTTGATTCGTTTAATGCCTCTTTGGCAGTCGCAACAATCATTCTTTCAAACACTTTAATACGTGGTTTCTCACGATAACTCAATGTATCGACTTTTTCCCCATCTAATCCGATTGAAGTCAGGGCAATAAACTGTGATTGAAGTGATTTTAATATCGCATTTAAGACGGTTGTTTTCCCCGCATTTTTACTCATACCAATGATGCCTACCGTATGATACGGGGCAAGGTCTTTTAGAAAATTCATCGGCTTTGTTTAATCTGAGTTAACTCTTTTGCGGCAACACAATCTTCACAATCACAGGCATTATCATATGATGTTGGTCCATAATACGTTGCAATTTTACCTTCATAATTACGTAAAATTGTTTTACCTGGTGCTTGGCTTAACACATAGTTTGGCATAACAGGTATTTTTCCGCCACCACCCGGTGCATCAACAACAAAGGTAGGAACTGCAATCCCACTAATGTGACCGCGTAATCCTTCAATAATTTCAATCCCTTTACTTACTGGCGTGCGGAAATGTTCTATTCCTTTAGTTAAATCACACTGATAAATATAATACGGTCTCACGCGTAATTCAATTAACCGTTTTACAAGTTTTTTCATGACATGTACACAATCATTAACACCTTTTAATAAGACACTTTGATTCCCTAATGGAATACCCGCGTCAGCAAGTAAGTCAAGTGCCTGCTTCGTTTCTGGGGTTAACTCTTTATAGTGATTAAAATGCGTATTCACCCAAATTGGATGATACTTTTTAAGCATGTTAACTAATTTTGGTGTGATACGTTGGGGCATAACGACGGGTGTTCTTGATCCTAATCTAATGACGCCAACATGTTCAATTTTACGTAACTCAGAAATAATATATTCTAAACGATCATCATTGACTAGTAAGGCATCGCCACCACTTAGCACAACATCATTCACTTCAGTGTGCTCACGAATATACTCTAATGCTTGTTCAACATGATCAAGTTTACTTCCTGAATCTTGTTGTCCAGCAAATCGACGTCGTGTACAATGACGACAATACATACTACACATATCTGTAATTAAAAATAGTACCCGATCAGGATAGCGATGGGTTAATCCTGGGGCAACACTATCCGCATCTTCATGTAAGGGATCATCCGAATCATGAATGCCATAATGGAGTTCTTCCATTTGTGGTATTGCTTGTAAATAGATGGGATCACGTTTCCCTTTTTCAGGATTGATTAAGGTCAGATAGTATGGCGTAATTGCCATTCTAAATGTCTGTAAGACATTCATAATCGCATGTTCTTGTTGGTCTGATAAGTCCATATACTGTTTTAAATCTTCTGTTGTTTTTATCCTATTCTTGACTTGCCAGTGCCAATCATTCCACTGTTCATCTGTCACGTTAGGAAAGTATTGCATCCGTCTTTCTAAGTAATTTTCATAAAGTTTTACAGCCATTATGATGCCTCCTAAATATATTTTTCTTCGAATAATTGTTTGATTTTTGGTTCTTTGTTCACTAAATCTAAGGTGAACGTAGCATGATTCTTAGTGTATCCATTTCCAATTAACATGGTCACATCTTTTTTAACACCTTCAGCGCCTAGAGCAGCTTTTGTAAATGACGTTGCCATACTAAAGAAGTAGACTGTTCCATCATCTTTTGTGGCTAAAATTGAGCCCATTTCAGTATTGTTCACATTAACGACATTAATTGTCACATCCGCTAAATCTGGGGCTATTTTTTTAACTGATTGATAGACATCCATTGCCTGAGTTGCATCAGCTAATACAATGTCATCACATACCTCATGTTCGGATAAAAACTTGACTTGATCAGGTTCATTAACAATTCCGATCACACGTCCATTCTTCCCGACACTCTTTTGTGCTTGATACGCGCATAATAGACCACTTTTACCTGCGGCTCCTATAATCACAACCGTATCATTAGTGTTTACAAGTTTGGCCACTTGAGCAGGGGCACCCGCAACATCTAATGCCGCAAGAGCAACGAGTTCATTCATGTCATTTGGTATTTCAGCATAAATACCACTTTCAAACAAGATTGCCTCACCTTTAATCTTGACTTGATCTGTATTGAGGTTAATCGAGGTAATTTCATCAATTTTTAATGGTGTTAATGATAATGAGACAAGGGTCGCAATTTTAGTTCCCACTTTGGGCTGACTTGGAAAATACTTGCCTACTTGTTTAACGTAACCAAGTAACATCCCGCCACTGCCTGTGACAGGATTTTGCATTTTTCCTCGTGATTGAACAATATCTAAGATCATTGTTTTCATCTTTTCAATATCACTATCGCATGCGTTTTTAATTTGTGTAAAGGATGCGCTATCTACATTGAGTGTATCTACCTCAATTAAGAGTTCATTATTAAAGGGTGTCATCGCATTATCTATTTTTGTTGCGGCTTGAGGTAAAACCCCTTTTGGTTCGATGACACGATTTGTTCCATACGGACAGGTTGTCATTGTGTTGCCTCCTTAAG
>JAASSV010000123.1 GCA_021767685.1 Caryophanales bacterium
GATAAAGCAGAAGAGTTTCAACAATTACTTAGTGTTGAAGGGATTGAAGGCTATTATGATGACGCCATTTATTCATACCAACAAGAGTATGTTGGTGCCAGTGATTCGTTAGAGGCACAGTTTATGACATCGGTATATCCAGACTTAACTGATGAATCCAGAACGTTAGTTGAAGATGCCTATGAAACTTTATATGGTACCCCACTAACAACGACGGATTATTTTGGAGTGTCGATGGCGTTAGTTCAAACAAAAGATGATTCGCTTGTTTATGAGTTGATGCTTGAAGAAGAAGACGCATTTGATAGTAAGCGTGATGTCAATCTCCAAATTATAGAAGATTACGAGGCAGCGATTAGACAGTACGAGGTTGATATGGCTAATTATACATATCAGCTTGCTTATGAAGCGTACTTAGATGATCTTGAAACATATCAGGCAGCGTTAAATGATCACTTAAGCGCTAAACTTGATGCGTTTAAAAATGAGACAACATATACCGATACATTTACCTTATCGCGCCCTGAGCTAACGGCAGAAAAACCTGATAATTACCAGTATTATGACACAACAAATATTCCTGAAGATCCAGAAGCCAACGTTCCTACAGCCGTCACCGAAGCTGAAGCGTTTATCAACCGGTATCAAGGAAAAGAAGATGTACGAGATGACCTTAGTTCAATTAGCCAATCGATTGATGATCACAAAGGTCTCATAGAATGGTTTGTGGATGATTTAACTGAAACAATTGTGATAAATCCAGATCAAGGAGATATCAGTTCAGTTATCGTGAGTTTTAAAACACATTATGATGATATTATGGCTGAACTCAATGATGATGCGTTAGAAACAAAACTGTATCAAGTTCGGATGAGTATTCAAACGTATGATGTATTTACCTTATGGTTAACGTGTACAGAAGACCACATTGCGAATACCCCATTAGATGAATTAGCTGATCCGAGTAATCGCTGTGAGGCTTTTGATACGTCAGAGGTCTCAACCTATGATTTTGAAGATAATGCCTTACGCGTTGTTTCAACCTTGTTTGAAGGAGAACAAGTCTCATGGATTATCATGCAGTATAAGTATGATTATGAAGCGGGACGCTTCGATGATGCCTTTTCTGATTATCCTGAAGTGATGAGCATTTTAACAGAAACGAAAGATTTGGTTGATGAGTACGATTTATACTACAAAGATATTGCCTCAAGCATCGAAGGTAACATTTCAATGGTTGTGAAAATAGGTATTAGTGTCATGAAGTACCATCTTGATGTGTATGATACAATGCATAATACTCCGCTTTTATCGTCACTTTTCAATGATGTTGCGAGAATGTGTACAGGACGAGTGCCGTCCCCAATTAATCCAACAGTTGAGGTCTGTCAAAAATCAGAAGGAGACAGTGGCTTGTTACGTGAGTTTTTCAATATGCAATATTTAACAAGTGAAGTTGCGATTAAAGCCTACGTAATGATCGATGAGAATAATGAAACAATCACCTACGATTCAGAGACAATGGAAGACTTTCTTAGTCGCCTTGATCAAGCCGTTAAAGATGATGTGTTAACGGAAGAAGTTATCACGGTAATGGGAGATCAATTCGCCTTTAACGTACCGGATAACGCCAATCGAAGTCTACTTGAACAAATGTATTTTGATGGTGATATAACAATTGAAGCTATGCGTATACTAGCTGATGATGAATATGATCTATTTAGTGATGAGTTTACACGTCGCGTAAAAAGTCTAATACGATAGGAGGGATATTATGACACCCGGTGAAGAACTAATGTTATTACTAGAACTTAATGACTATGATGTGACAAAATACCGAATCAAAAAGTTTCTTGAGTTTGATCAAAACTTTCATGATATCTCTTTGGTTAATCAACGGACACTAAAAGACTTATTAGTGACGTATTATACTTATGACAACAGTCAAGATGATCGCTATAAGAACCCGTTAACATATAAAAAATCTTGGCCGTTAGAGATAGAAACACTTGATGAGTTCTATGTTTCACATATTGACTTAGAGTCGACAATGACCTTAAAAGAGTTTATCGAGTTAGATACGTTTAATTCTTTAACAAAAGAAAGTATTCTATATGATATCTTTGATGGGTGGATTGAGGATTATCGCAATGCCTCAATTCAACAAATGGAAGACTTAGAAAAACTCGTGGAATTGTTACCGAAGAAAATTAAAAAACAACGAAAACCAAGTTTACTTGCCTTTGTGTTAACAACTCTAATTGGACTCATGTTGGCGCTCTTATATCAATCTCCAGAAAGCCTTACATTTGGAATATTTCCCTTCCTAACACCTATGGTTGACAAGTTGAATGGACTTTTATATGAGATTCCTTGGTATAGTTTATTTGGTGTTGTTACAATATTCTTATTATTTGGTCATTCGATCTTTAATCTCTTTTTTAAAAAGTTTATTAAAGATGTTAGAGGAGAAAAAAGTAAATACGCCGAGCGTATGTTTAGCAAATGGTTTGATGATATGGAAAAAGAACGGTTAAAACAATCTGGTATCTTAGAAGATTATGTAGAGAAAGTGATGAAAGATTCAAAACACGCTAGGTTACCTATGAGTGAGCTTGCTGGACCAGAAATATTATTAGATAAGTTTAAAAATTATGTACGCTCAATTAATAATCGATTCGATAAAATGGCTAAGTATCACAAACAGTTTATGCGATATCTCCGTATCCTTTTATTTGTCAGTATGCTGATGACAATTGCATTTATTGCCATTGGCTTAACAACACAAGGAGGGGTATAAAATGGGTAAAAAAGAACATAAGAATCAATTCGAATGGGCTGATGCCGATGTTTCTTCTTGTGATATAGCACCGGAAAATGACGAACAAACACCAGATATTGATGCCTTCTTCACAGAAGATGAAGGGTTAAAAAAAGATAAGCCAAAGAAACGCAAACGGAAGAAAAAAAAGCATAAACACAAAAAGGAATCTAAACAAGAAACCGCAATGGCAAAGACTGCCACAAAGCGAAAATACCGTCTTGGGAAAAAGAAGTTTAAATCAACTGAGGATATTCTAGAGTTTTTAAATAATCACTATTTAGAAACAGACAATATTGCAGAAACATTATTGGAAGATAAGTATTTTTATGGCTTCTTAAAGAAAAAGAATTCACGACGATATGAAGAGAGTGTTGCGATATTAAATGTTGTTAAAGAAAAAATTGAGAAAAAATGACGTTCTCATTTTTTCTTTGAGAAGTTTATGTTAAACTATGGTTAGATTGTTTTTAGAGGTGAATAGAAATGGAAATGAACAATTTTGTTAACACCATCATCGAAGACGATATTAAAAATGGAAAACACGATAAAGCGATCACACGCTTTCCTCCAGAGCCGAATGGATTTTTACATTTAGGCCATGCAAGAGCCATAATAACGAACTATTTTATGGCGAAGAATCATGGGGGATATTTTAATTTACGTTTTGATGATACCAATCCAACAAAAGAGGATATTTCTTTTGTTAATGCGATTAAAGAAGATATTAAATGGTTAGGTTGTCACTGGGAAAACGAATTATATGCCAGTGATTATTTTGATGAAATGTATCAACGCGCATTACTCTTAATTGAACGTGGAAAAGCCTATGTTGATGATTTAAGTAGCGAAGAAATTCGTGAGTATCGAGGGGATTTAAAATCTCCAGGTAAAAATAGTCCATATCGTAACCGTACTGTCGAAGAAAACAAAGAGTTATTCATCAACATGAAAGATGGAAAATACCCAGATGGGTCTAAAGTGTTACGGGCAAAGATTGATATGGCAAGTCCTAATATGAATATGCGTGACCCGATTATTTATCGTATTCAACGCGCAACACACCACCGTACAGGGGATAAATGGTGTATTTACCCAATGTATGATTTTGCACATCCTATTGAAGATGCGATTGAAGGGATCACCCATAGTTTATGTAGTTTAGAGTTTGAGGATCATCGTCCATTATACGATTGGGTTGTTGAACATTGTGAAATGGATAAAGTGCCACGTCAAATTGAGTTTGGTAAGTTGTATATTCGTAATGCTGTAACGGGAAAACGCTACATCAAGCAACTCGTTGATAATAATGCGGTTATGGGATGGGACGATCCGCGATTAATCACATTAAGTGGATTACGCCGTAAAGGTATCCCACCAAAGGCTA
>JAASSV010000124.1 GCA_021767685.1 Caryophanales bacterium
AACAAATACAAGATTTTCGTAAACTCCATAATAAGATCTTTTATGACGGACTAGAAAAATATCATGTTGTTATTCCCAATTTCAAAAATAAAAACACATTACAATGGATTGATGTCAGAACCAACGTGATTTCTAGAGATGAAGAAGGTAGACCATTGCTGTTTGTCAGTATTAATGTTGATGTTACTGAGACCCACAATCGACGATTAGAACTAGAACAATTACGGATTAGGAATGAACGGCTTCAACTTGCTGAAAACTTAGCAATTAAAGCACGAGATACAATGATCTGGTATCAATCTAAAAGTGAACTTAAAGACACTTTGGTAATACATGGAAATGAAATATTTGAAGACAAACTTGGATTGACTACATCTGATGAAGGAACAATCCGATACAAAGAATTACGACGAACACTAGTTATGGATGATGAAACGTCTAAAACGATGGGTCAACGATTATTACGCGAGATTAAGAAAGTCTTCACTGGTAGACAATCAGGCTTTAAAAAAATAAAGGCCAAACATCGTCATTTAAAAACCGGTGACATAATTTATTTAGAACACTCGATTGAACTTAGTCGTAATGAGGAGTTCAATGGTGATCAAATGATGGCAGGTATGATTTTAGATGTTACCGAAAACATGTTGTACCAAGAAAAAATACAATACTTAGCTGATCATGATACACTAACAGATACCTATAATAGAAATTATTTTGAACGGTTTATACGCGAGTTTTTGCCAAAGACTTATTCTGTCTTAGTATTTGATGTTGATGGGTTAAAACTTATTAATGATGCTTTCGGTCATCAAGAAGGTGACTTGATCATTAAACAATTGGCTGAGTTTTTAAAAGAAATATTTGCAGATGCCTTATTTGTGGCACGAATTGGTGGGGATGAGTTTGTTGTCTTAACAGAATTTATTGACTATGATCATGTTACAAATCAAGCTAACCAATTAGAAGCAAAAGTAGACTCCTACAACCAAAAATCTGCTATTGAGCTTCGCGTTAGCAAGGGTGGTATGGCTGTTGAAAACAACGATATAACGTTTGATGAAGCTTTTGCTCAGGCAGAGAATAAAATGTACCGAAGAAAACTTAATAGTCGAAGTTCTAGAAAATCAAAGATTTTGAGTTCTATTGTAGAAACATTAAATGCCAAAACAGAAGAAACCAAAGAACATAGTCACCGTGTTAGTGAACTCGCTATGGAAACGATTCAAGCACTTGGCTATACGCGTGCCAGCGAGTTAGAAGATATTCGACTATTGGCTCAAGTTCATGATATTGGTAAAATTACGATTCCAGATAATATTTTGATGAAACCATCCAAACTAACAAATAGTGAGTTTGAAGTGATTAAACAACATTGTGAAGCAGGATATAAAATTATCCGTAATATCACAGATAGCGATGATGTCTGTAATGGTGTTTTATTCCATCATGAACGGTATGATGGAAACGGGTATCCACAAGGATTAGCGGGTGAAGAAATTCCTCTATTTGCGCGTGTAATTGCGGTCGTTGATTCGTATGATGCGATGACACATGAACGGATATATCAAAAAGCAAAAACTCAGGAAGAAGCGATTGAAGAACTGCGTAATAATGCGGGAACTCAGTTTGATCCAAAGATTGTAGATGTCTTTATTAAACTCATTGAAAACAAATAAAAAAAGCCTCCTTAATCAGGAGGTTTTTTAACGCGTAAAATAAATACTGACGAGTACAATACCGAAAATAACTAAGAATGTACCGATAATTTTATTTAGTTTTTCACTTTCTATCGTATTGGCATAATTACTGGATAGATTAGCTCCAGCCATTGCAGAAATGGATGTGACCACAAGTGGAATCCACAACGTTCCGCCACCAAAAATAATATGAGCAGCGGCACCGACAAAGGCAGTAAATGTCATGATAAAGACACTGGTTCCGACACCATTTTTCAAGTCGTAACCTAAGACAACGGTTAGAATGGCTAACATACTGAGTCCGCCACCAGCACCAAAATACCCATTGATTGATCCGATGATAGCTCCCCATAAAATTGATTGTAGAACTTTACTTTTTGTTAAATGTAGTAATTTATTATCGGCATTACCTGCTAGAGGGAATACCAAAAAGCGAAGTCCAAGAAAAATGACAAATATATTGACTAATCCTCCTAAGTTTTCTGGGTTAGTGTCCTTGGAAAAATAAGAAGCAATAATTGTAAATAGTACAACAGGAATAGCTAAAGAAACTGCATTGAAGAGATGAATATTTTTATGTTTAATATAGTTCGCAGCACTTAACGCACTAGCAAACACATCACTTGCAAGGGCAATACCAATGGCGACATACGGATTCATTTTTAAAGCTGTAACAAATAATGGTGCAATAATAGTCGCGGCGCTTAACCCAACAAGACCCGTCGCAATCCCGGCCATTAGTCCCCCAATAATATAAACAATATATTCCATAATATTCACCCTAATCTATTCTATGTCAATTTCTATTTCTTGAACACCAATAAAAAACCAGTTAATTTTAACTTGTGTGGTAAAAAAGAAAGTGGCTTTTTAGCTGTGACAATACAAATATTATAACACAATAATTTTTCTAAGAGAAGTAATTACCTTTTAGTAGTAATTTTAGAAAAGAAGTGATATAATCTTGTTTGTGAAAAAGGTGATGACATGAGAAGATTAATGAAACGTAAGATAGATTTAACCACAGGGAATATACTTTTAAAACTATTAATCGTAGCGATGCCTACGCTTTTAACAAGTCTTGTTCAGATGACATACAACTTAACGGATATGTTTTGGGTAGGACGTGTTGATAGTATTGGACTTAGTCCGACTGAAGCTATTGCTGCTGTCGGTACAGTTGGGTATTATCCATGGTTCGGCTTTGGATTAATTTTACTTGCTAAAATTGGAACAAGTGTTAATATTAGCCAAATGGCAGGTAAAAATGACCTAGAAGGTGTCAGAAAAGCAGGAAATACTGGGTTTATTATTATTCTCTTTTTTGCGTTAATCTATATGAGTTTTGGTCTTTTCTTTAATGATTTTTATGTTGGCATATTTAATCTAGAAAATGCGAACGTCATAACTTATGCGAAAGATTATATGCAAATTATTGCCATGTTTGGGTTTTCCTTATTTATAGTGAACCTGTTTAATGGTGTCTATGATGGACTAGGAAAAACCATCAATACGTTACTTGTTACAGGATCAGGATTAATTGTTAATATTATTTTAGATCCATTCTTAATTTTGGGTGATTTCACTTTATTAGGATTATCATTTACAGGAATGTCAATGGGTGTTAAAGGGGCTGCGATTGCGACGGTTATTTCTCAAACCTTTATCCTATTAATATATGTCGTGATTTATATGTCACCATATCGACCATTTTCTTTACGACCACTTAAGTATTTCTCTAAAGCGATGTTTAAACGGATTATTCGTATTGGAACACCGGTTGGTGTTCAAAGCATGCTTTTTACGTCAATTAGTATCGTCATTGGAGTGATGGTCGCGAGTTATGGTGAAGAAATTATGGCCACGCAGCGTTTGGGTAGTCAGATTGAGGCTGTAGCCTGGATGATTGCCTCAGGATTCCAAGTTGCGCTCGCAAGTTTTGTTGGACAAAACTTTGGTGCGATGCAATATGAACGGATTAAAGAAGGCTTTAAAGTGGCGATGAAATTACTTGTTCCTTATGGCATTATTATTAATATCGGAATGTTTGTCTTTGCTGAAGAAGTGTTTAGTGTCTTCATTGATGAACCGGGGACATTGAAAATCGGTGTCTTATACCTTGAAATATTAAGTATTTCACAACTTTTCATGATTGTAGAGTTAGGTGTTGCCGGTGCCTTTAATGGTCTTGGTAAAACCATGATTCCATCCGGTGTTGGTATTGTTGGAAACTTCTTGCGCATCCCAGGAGCAGCATTACTTAGTATTCCGTTAGGCTACGCTGGTATATGGTGGGCAGTTTCAGGAAGTAGTATATTAAAAGGAACAATCTTAGTTATTTGGTTTATCTTCTTGTTACGGAAGTTAGGTAAGCCAGATGGAATCTTATTTGAAAATTCAAATTAAATCGAGTATAATATGTCCGGAGTGATAATATGGAAGATCGTTTAAATCAAATTAAAGCGCGTTTTGAAGAGATAAATCAAT
>JAASSV010000125.1 GCA_021767685.1 Caryophanales bacterium
GTTCACGCTAATTAAAGTTGATGAAGACGTTGAAAAAGAAGTTACTGAAAACTATAAAGACGAGTTAGTTAAAGCAACATCAATTGAAGAAAAGCTTGCACGTCAAGATGCAATTGATGAGGTCACTAACGCTGCTGTAGAAGCATTTGAAGAGAAATATAGCGACTTAGATAAAGACGAATTAAAATCAGTTCTTAGCGACGTTAAAACCGTTTGTGGTAACATCGTTAAACAAGAAATGCGTCGTTTAATTAGTGAAGATAAAGTCCGTCCTGATGGACGTAAGTTAGATGAGTTACGTGATTTAGAATCACAGATCGACTTATTTGAAAGAACCCATGGTAGTGCAATGTTCACCCGCGGACAAACACAAGCCTTAGCATTAACAACATTAGGATCACTATCAGAATACAAAATGATTGATGGTATGGATGAAATTGAACGTAAAACCTTTATGTTACATTATAATTTCCCTCCATATAGTGTTGGAGAAACCGGACGTTACGGTGGACCAGGACGTCGTGAAATTGGTCATGGTATGTTAGGTGAACGTGCCTTAAAACAAGTTATGCCAAATAAGGAAGACTTCCCATACACTGTTCGTGTTGTATCAGAAATTTTAGAATCAAACGGAAGTAGTTCACAAGCAACAATTTGTGCTGGTAGTATGAGTTTAATGGCTGCTGGTGTACCAATTAAAGCCCCTGTCGCAGGAATCGCAATGGGACTTATCCAAGAAGGTGACAGTTATAGTATCTTAACTGACATCCAAGGGATGGAAGACCATTATGGAGATATGGACTTTAAAGTTGCCGGAACCGCTGAAGGAATTACAGCCCTTCAAATGGATATCAAAATTGAAGGATTACGTAAAGAAATCTTACAAGAAGCGTTAGAACAAGCAAAACAAGCACGTTTACAAATTCTTGATAATATGACATCAATTATTGATAAACCACGTGAGAAAGTTAGTAAACATGCACCTAAAGTTAAAATCATGGTCATTGATCCTGATAAAATCAGAGATGTTATTGGCCCTGGTGGAAAACAAATTACAAAAATTATTGAAGAATGTAATGACGTTAAAATCGATATTGAACAAGATGGTACCGTTACTATTATGCATACCAACTATGAAGATATTGAAAAAGCAATGGCTAAAATTGAAGATATCGTTCGTGTAGCTAAAGTAGGCGAAGTCTACAACGGAAAAGTGACACGTACAGAAAAATTTGGTGCGTTTGTTGAACTTTGGGAAGGTACTGAAGGATTATGTCATATCTCTAAACTAGACCATAAACACATTAAAGAAACAACAGATGTGTGTAAAGTTGGAGATCGTATCACGGTTAAAGTCATCGGTATTGATGATCGTGGACGTATTGACTTATCACGTAAAGCAACATTACCAAAACCTAAGTTTGAAAAGAAAGAACCACGTCATCCAGATAAAAAGAAACATTCAAAAAGTAAAAACAATAGCAAATAATAACAGACAATCGAGCCGCAAGGTTAGGAAAGTCCATGCTAGCACAAACTGCGACGTTTGTAGTGTTTGAGATAGAGGAAACCATAACTCTATGCGCGAAAGCGACGGCTGAGTACGAGTCTCTCTGAGATTCTAAGCTCTATAAAAGTGCCACAGAGACGAGCTGGCTTAGCGATAAGTCAGGTGGAACGGGTAAACCCCTTAAGCTAGCAACCCAAATTTGGTAGGGGCACTCAAGCGTGGGAAATGAACCAACAATTGAGACGTGTTAACGTAGATAAATGATTGTCGCCTCGTAAGAGGTACAGAACATGGCTTACCGTTATTATTTAATATAAAAAAAGACGGAAATTTTCCGTCTTTTAATTTACGACATTATCTTTTGAAAATTGGTCTTGGTGGCCACCCATTTTAATCATCAGATAGCGTTGGTTTTGCCTAGCATAAAATCGTAGTCCACGTAAGATAAATGCGCCACCATAAAACAATAACACACCCGTATAAACAATTAACGTTAAAAAGATTGAATCAGTACCAAGCATAAGTATTTCTGTAATAATAATGGTTCCTAACAATAGATAGATAAAGCCAAAAATAGCTAACGATCTAATCTTTCCAACAAACCACTTTTCATACAGTCGTTCAAATTTATAGTCGCTTTGATTTGATAAGTAACGACCAAAGAGATACATTAGTAACATATCTTACCTCCTTTTACTTGAGTTTATTATAACACACACTTATAATAGTTAGTAGTATCATAGAATAAAGGATGTGAACACATGAAATTTATCTTATCACCAAGTAAAACACTCGACATGACAACCTCAGATAATATGGTTCAAACAACACCCTTATTTCCAGAACAAACACAGTCATTATACCAATTATTACAAGGCTATTCAAGAGAAGAGATAAGATCGTTGATGAAGATAAAAAAGACGTTACTAGACGAAACCTATCAGACGTATCAGGACTATCCTGACTTACCTACTGGACAAGCGCTATTGTCCTATACAGGACTCGTCTTTAAACAGTTAGATGTTGACCATTTATCTGATTTTGCAATCGACTACTTATCAAATCATCTCTATATTTTGGATGCGATGTATGGTTTATTACGACCAACTGATATTATCAAACCCTATCGCTTAGATTTCAAAATGTCTTTAGAGAAAAACTTATATGACTTTTGGTCTATAGATGAGATATTAGCAGATGAGATTATCGTTAATCTAGCATCTAAAGAATATGCCAAGATGCTCAGTAAAAAACCAGATATTACAATATCTTTTAAAGAGAATAAAAACGGAAAATACCGCACAATTGGAACCTACGCCAAAATGGCAAGAGGACAATTTTTACGTTTTTGTGCAGAAAACAAAATAGAAGAAATACCCCGTCTTAAACAATTTAATAATGATGGCTACACATTTAATGAAACATTAAGCACTGACCATCACTTTGTTTTTACAAGAACATCAAAATAGGTTGATTTTAAGCCAAATATACAGTACAATATAATGGACTCAAATGGAGGTGAGAACATGTCTAAAACGCTTGATTATAAAAAAATAGAAGCTCGCCAGAAAACGATTCGAAATTTTTCAATCATTGCACATATCGATCACGGAAAATCTACCTTAGCTGATCGTATTTTAGAACATACACAAACTGTCACAAAACGCGAAATGAAAGAACAGTTGTTAGATTCCATGGATTTAGAACGCGAACGCGGTATTACAATTAAATTAAATGCCGTTGAAGTTGCCTATGAGGCAAAAGATGGCAATCGCTATGTCTTTCATTTAATTGATACACCGGGACATGTTGATTTTACCTATGAAGTATCACGCTCACTTGCGGCCTGTGAAGGCGCAGTATTAGTTGTTGATGCTGCACAAGGTATTGAAGCACAAACCCTCGCTAATGTTTATTTAGCACTTGATAATGATTTAGAAATAGTACCTGTAATCAATAAAATTGATTTACAAAGCGCACGACCTGATGTTGTGCGACAAGAAATAGAAGATGTGATTGGCCTTGATGCTAGTGACGCTGTTTTAGCTAGCGCAAAAGAAGGTGTTGGTGTTCAGGAAATTCTTGAACAAATAGTTAATTATGTTCCTGCACCACAAGGTGACCCAAAAGCGCCACTTAAAGCGTTAGTATTTGATTCATACTATGATAGTTACCGAGGGATTATTCCATCTATCCGTGTTATGGAAGGCACCGTTCAAAAGGGTGACATCATTCATCTTATGGCTTCTAAAAAAAGTTACGAAGTCTTAGAAGTTGGCGTCTTTACACCAAAAGAACTTCCACGTGACTATTTAGGTCCCGGAGATGTTGGATACTTAGTTGCCTCAATTAAAACCGTGGATCATGTTAATGTTGGTGATACGATTACACACAAAAACAACCCAACAGAAACACCTCTACCAGGATACCGTAAACTGAATCCTATGGTCTTTTGTGGAATCTATCCAATAGATTCTAATGACTATGATGATTTACGTGAAGCACTTGATAAACTTCGCTTAAATGATGCCTCATTAATCTATGAACCAGAAACATCACAAGCCCTTGGCTTTGGATTCCGGATTGGATTTTTAGGCTTATTGCATATGGAAATTATTCAAGAACGCATCAATCGCGAGTTTAATATTCCATTAATCGCGACA
>JAASSV010000126.1 GCA_021767685.1 Caryophanales bacterium
ATTGATATCACGTAGTAACTTATAGACTTTTTCAGTTGTATCACTATCTAAATTACCTGTTGGTTCATCCGCAAGAATGATATCTGGTTTATTGATTAGCGCCCGGGCAATAGCCGTTCGTTGCTGTTGGCCACCACTCATATTGTTTGCTAAGTTATGTTTTACTTTCTCAAGCCCAACTAAATCCATCAACTCATGCGCACGTTCTTCAATCTCTTTTGTAATGGGCTCACCACTAATCCGTACAGGCATTAAGACATTTTCAAACGCAGTAAATTCAGGAAGCAAATAATGAAACTGAAAGACAAACCCCATCGTTTGATTGCGAAGTTCCGCTAAATGATTGGCTTTTAAGTCTTTAGTATCGACATCATTGATGATGACACTACCCTTTGTTGGTTGATCTAAGGTACCTAGAATATTTAATAATGTTGACTTTCCACTCCCTGATTGTCCAATAATAGAATTAAAACTTTCTCTCTCAAACGAGAGATTAATATCAAATAACGCTTGTGTTTTTACCTTTTCGCCATACACTTTATCTATATGTTTTAATGTAATCACATTATCCATTTTTGATCACCTCGATGATACTAATATTACGTGAACGTAACGCTGGAAATAGACTTGCTAGAGTCGCAGCAGTTAAGGCAATAAACCCACTCAATAAAATGAACTGTGGATCGATATATAAGTTAACAACTGGGGTGCCATCTGGCCTTACTGCAAACTGGGTAAAGGCCACACTTAGACCTAATCCTAATCCAATACCTCCGATAGCCCCAAGAACACCTAAGATCATACCTTCACATAAAAAGATAAAACTTGCGGTCCGGTTTTTTATGCCCATTGCTTTTAAAATACCTAATTGACGTGACTTTTGTAAGACTGTTATTGCGAGCACACTACTGATTCCTAAAACAACAGATAATGTCACAAACACTTGAATCATAATACTTGAAACACTTTGTCCTTCCAATCCACTTAACAAGTCGGCATTCTCATCTTTCCAGTTTGTAATAACAAGGTTATCACTGGCAATATTTTGGTTGATTGTCTCAGCAGTTGTATCTGCCATGAACACATCATCAACTTGCATTTCGATGGCACTAACGACATCACCTTCATTGAGAATACTCTGTAAGGTAGGCAATGTCATTGCCACCCATGATTCATCTATTGCCGTGACATCAAAAGCGTATACACCGCTTATGGTAACTTCCTGTGTTCCAATTAAAGGAACTTCTAATGTCACTGTATCACCAACACTAACATCTAGTTCTTCCATCAATGGACTTCCAACAACAATCTCATTTTGATTACTTGGAAGTTTCCCCTCTATTACGGCATCTTCCCAGCCATAAATTTGATTGGCTAAAGAAAATGAAAAAGCACGCATTAACACTGGAGATGATTCATTCCCGTTAATCATCGTACCTGGCTGATCTAATGCATATGAGACAACTGATACGTCTGTATCAAGTGCATTTATATTCTCCTTAATCGAGGCATAATTATCAATATATTCAGAATCATCTTCACGGGTAATGGTAATTTGCGAACGATTGCCAATGGTGGAATCTACAAGATCTTTTTGTAATCCTTGAATCAAACTACCAATAAATACTTGTACACTAACGCCAACAGCAATCCCAAGGGCAATTAAAATGGTCTGTCCTTTACTGCTCCATAAAAAACGGAGCGCAATTCTTAGCGGCAACATCTATTTTGCCTCCTTAGCTAGTCTTTTAAAATCAGCGTACGTCCATAAGACCTTATCTGGTTTTAAATCAACATTAACATTGGGAGAGGCAAATGCTTTTCCTCCCGCATAGATACTTATCGTAGGCTTAATTTGCTTTACCGCATCGATTAAGTGCTTCGTGACTGATAAGTGATATCGATTGGTAACACTTAACGCTAATATATCTGGGTCTTCATGAGTGACCGCAGATAAAATGACCTGTAAAGGCGTATTCGCCCCAACATAAATAACATCAAATCCAACAAGATAAAAGAAATCAGTGGCAATTCTTGCCCCAATCTCGTGGTATTCCTCAGTTGGGCATACAACTAATACTTTTTTATTCTGCTTGGCATAAGTATTATTCTGAAACGCCTCTTCAACATAAGGATATGCTGACTCAATAATTGTTCTCACAATATTTGTCCGTATATGTTCTTGCCAAATGCAGATAGGATCATCTATCTGACATTCAATCTCATTTAGCGCAGGCTCTAAGACACTTTCATACAAGGTAACAACATCAACCGTTTTATCCTGTAATAAGGTTAATGCCCCGTGTACTGCTTCTGATTTTTTACCGTCAATAATAAATTGATATAATTGTTCAAGCTGTTTTTTCATAGCCTAACCTCCTTGCCTACATTATAGCATAATTCCCCATCGCATGTATAAAAAAATGACCACAAAATGTTTGTGGTCATTTTAAGTTAAATTATTTATTTTTTTTGTCTAACTCTTTGATATAGTTAGACACTTGTACGGCTGCGATTGTTCCATCTGCTGCTGCGGTAATGATCTGTCGTAATTCTTTATCAATAACATCACCTATCGCAAATACACCAGGAACTTTTGTCATCATGTGTTCGTCAACTTCGATATATCCCCAATCATTTTGGACATCTAAGTCTTTAACAAATGGTGCTTGTGGGACAGCTCCAATAAAGACGAATGCACCTTCAACATCAAGTACTTCTTCTTCTTTCGTCTCGACATTACGAATTGTCACACTTTCTAGTTTCTCGTCACCATCAAATGATGCAATTTCGTATCCAAGTTTAAAGTCCATTTTCCCTGTTTCTTTAGCTTCATCAACAGCTTTAGCGTCTGCTTGAAGATCGGGTAAAATGTTAACGACTGTGATATGATTGACTGTTTTTGATAGATAAACAGCTTCTTCAATAGCACTGTTTCCGCCACCAACAACAACAATATCTGTGTCTTTAAAGAATGCACCATCACAAATAGCACAATAACTGACACCTTTACCACTTAACTTGTCTTCTCCAGGAGCCCCTGTTTTACGTGGGTTTGTTCCTGAGGCAACGATTACTGCTTTTGTTTCATAAACTTCTCCTGATGCGGTATGAACTTCTTTCACATCACCTTTATCAACAATATTAGAGACATCACCATAACGATATTCGACTCCAAGTTCTTGTGTATGATTGAACATTTTTTCAGATAATTCAAACCCAGTAATTTTACCTGTTCCTGTGTAGTTTTCAATCTCCCATGTAGACATCATATTTCCACCTGGAGCACCTTTTTCTAACATAACAGTTTTAAGGTTTGCACGTTGAGTATAAATAGCTGCGGTCATTCCACCTGGTCCAGCTCCTATAATAATAACATCAAATTTTTCCATAACTCTCACCTCGATTTTTAATTATAACGCTTTTATGTCTTTTTGTTCAGTATTTTGCTTAACAACATCCATGTAACGTTTCGGTTTTAAAACTAATCGGCTGAAAACCAAGTATCCAATACCACCTAAAATCATTAATATCGATATCACTTGTGCCGTTCTTAAGTTGGTATCTCCAATATAAAGACTATCTGTTCGCATTGCTTCAATAAAGAAACGACCTGTTGAATACCAAATCAAATAAAATGCGAGTAAATCTCCACGATGTAACCATTTTGTACGGCGAAGGATAATCACAATAATGAATCCTAAGATATTCCATACTGATTCATATAAGAATGTTGGATGATAGTAATTATAGAGTTCTAAGGCTTCGCCACCTTGAATCAGTGACCCAAGATGTCCGGGGTCTCCTGCCTCTGCTTCAATCAACATATTGTTTGTAATAAAATCTGGTAAATGTAACGTCTCTGATAAGAAGGCACGTTGTTCATCTAAACTGAGGGCTGGTGCTCCATTTTCAGTACCACCAATGATCCCACCGTGAGCTTCTTGGTTGAAGAAGTTCCCCCACCGGCCACTAGCTTGGGCGATTAAGAACCCCGGTACCATAATATCAAAAGCACTAAGAATATTAATTCCCTTAATTCTGGTATAGATAGCTGCACTAATGAAGGCCGTAAAGAATCCCCCATGAATCGCAAGTCCACCATCTGTAAATCG
>JAASSV010000127.1 GCA_021767685.1 Caryophanales bacterium
CCTCTGTGTCAACAGGATTTGTAATTTCTGTCAAGTTTCTCACACTAGATATGGATAACGTATTACCAGATTCATCATAGGCAATAAGTTTATACGATGTAATATTATGATCTTCTATAAGAGCGAATCTCGTATAACATAATCCCATATCAACATTTGCTTCTGGATAATACGCCGCATAACTAACATACCCTGTTTGGTTTAAATAGAATAGTGTTGAAATATCTGATACATGCGTAAAATTATCTGTTTGTATCTCACTATTTAGTGTGTGCTTTGTTTCATCAATTAAAATATCAAAATAGATTGGTTCATCACATGTATCTGAAGCAATTGTAACAGGCCCATATGACACTACATCAGCCTTAACTGGTTGAACAGATAACAATAACATTAACACAATTAACAGTAATCCTTGTTTCATAATAAACTCCCCTATCCTTTATATTTATACAACCATGCTTCCTTGCATCAATGCCCATAACAATAACATTAATACTAGGTAAGCAAGATGGATATAAATAATATCTAGTACACGATAAGTTGGATTTAAACGCGTATCCAAAAACTTAAATATCGCGATATCAAGTAACAGATGTAATAATAACACCAACGCTAAACTGAATAATATGTTTGTTAGAAATGATACTAAAATCACTAGTGTAAGCATAAATAAGAAATTACTCGCAAGCAATCCAATAACATAGTAATTTTTATGTCCTTTTGTACTAAAGACCATGAACGGTAAAATACCGACAAAGGCCATCAATATAATTAGAAATATACCGACAAATAACGTTCCTAAAAAATTCAACTGTTCCGCAAACGGACTCGTTTCAGTTGTTCTAGAGACAATCTGAAATGTTTGATCGCCTGGTTCATATTGATAATAGTGAATCGTATTAGTTGTGGGATCAAATCCAACATCATCACGTTCATAGATATCGGACACAGCCAGTTCATTCCCTAAATCATCAAAAGCGATCAAACGGTATTCAGCAATGTTCGTATTATCAATGCTATAAATGCTTGTATAACAATTTACGGTAAAAAACTCAGCTTCCGGAAAATAGGCCAAATAACTTTGATAGCCTGAACGCGATAAGTATGGATATGAATCAGCCAGCGGAAACTCATCTAAATAGTAATCATTAATTGATGATTGTAAAGAATATTCTGTATCATCAATTAATACATCAAAGTAAATCGTTTGTGGATCTTCAACATCACAATTATCTACAGTAATAGTGATCGGATCATAGCTAAGCGTATCTGCGGAAACAGATGGCACACTCATCAGTAATAGTAAACATAGTAGTAATAGTAGTTTTTTCATCCTACTCCTCCATTTCCATATCGTACAATATCGCACGATTTCTTCCTGTTTCTTTCGCGTAATATAATGCTTTATCCGCTTCATGAATCAATGAATCAATGGTTGCGCCTTCAGTATACTCGGTCACACCAATCGATATTGTAATGTTAAGGTCTGCAACATTTGAATTTTCAATTAAGTGCTTCAACTGTTCTGCTTTATGATGCGCTTTATCTTTACCTGTATTAATTAACACGATAACAAATTCTTCGCCACCAAACCGGGCAATAATATCTTCTTCACGGATATGTCGATTAATTGTAACAACGAGATTTTCCAGAACTTTATCCCCTTTTAAGTGCCCATGTAGATCGTTGACTTTTTTAAAATGATCGATATCAAGCATGAGTAAACTAAATGGGTGTCCCGTTCGTTTTGATCTGGCCATTTCGGTTTGTAAAAAGCGATCGAGATAGCGTCGATTATAACTGCCTGTTAAAGGATCCTTTTGACTAAGCAGTTTGAGTTTACGACGTCCTTGATCAATGAAAAGAACAAAAACAAATGTAGACCAAATAAAGAGAGTCGCGCCAATACCATAGACAAGATAGCGTCCTCTTAACTCCATAAATGTATCCCCAGAATATCCACTAATAAGATACCCGATATTTTGGTTTTCCATATTTGTAATTGGAATAAAGACAAAAGCATAGTTTGATCCTTCATAATATGCTGTTATATATTTTTCACTATAGTTCGACAGATTCAATGTCTCATCTGCGACATCACCCAATAGTTGATTAAACAACTGATTAGGCAAGACATTAAAATCTGTTTCATTAAAATGATCACGTTCAATATAATACCCATCAGAAAAACTCATTGTATAATAATCAAAGACATCTGAGTCTATCGTATTATCAATCCGGTGCTTTTCAACAATGACTAGATAATCTTTATCATCATAACGGTTAGTTAACTCTTGTAAAGATTCGGTAATAGATACACTGATATCTACCGTACCGATATGTTCACCTTGATAACTAAGTGGGTAAAGATAATGATATTGATTACTCGTATCGCCCATTTCAAATCCCGAAATAGGAACATGTTCTTGATTGACATAATTAACGCTATATCGTTCTGATACCATGCCATAAATATTGGGATCATGCATCTGCAAGAACAGAGTGCCATCAGGTAAAAAGAAACTGAATTGATCAACGTTATAGTCTTGCATAGTATTAAAATCACTAAGGTAATAGTTATATAACTCATCTCGTACAGTATCTTCAACCGTCTCATCACCGTTAACCGCTTGGTTATAACGGAACAAAATACTCTCATCATTAACTAAATCTTCATAATAATACTGCGAAAAATCTTTATATTGATTGATTTTACTTTCTAACTGAATAGCTAACTCATTATAAGCACTGTCAAAATAGACATCTCTATCCTCTTCATATCCAAGGATAATAAATGTCCCGATAACCCCATACAATATGATAAAAATAACAGTAATCAAAGCGATTCTTCTCTTATTTCCTTTTTGCATCGGTTCACCTCAATTTGACAAAAACGCCGACTGATCATCGGCGTTTGTTTGATTGATTATGAAATTTTGTCGCCTTTGTTCAGTTCATTTACAGACAAGACTTCTAATAAGCGCTGATTCTTTCCAGCTAAAATCATCCCTTCACTTAACTCCCCACGTAGTTTGACAGGTTTTAAATTTTTAATAACAACCACTTTTTTACCAACAAAATCCTCAGCACTATAATACGGCTTAATGCCTGATACAATTTGTCGAACCCGATCGCCTGTATCTATTTGGCTAACGAGTAAACGATCTGCATTAGGATGCGCTTTACTTGAAACGACTTCCCCAACAACAATATCTAATTTTGCAAAGTCTTCTATAGTTGCGAATGTCTCTTCGTTCGGTGCTGTTTCTTTTGTATCTTTTGGTTCTTCTTGTTTCTTTTTCGGTGGTGTTAACATATCTTTAATATACGATTCCTCTTCTTTTTGATCAAGTCGGGGGAAGATTGGAACTGGGTTGTCTGTGACAGTTACTGTCGTCAACTCACCAAACTCTAAACTTTCCCATGTTTGATGTTTTGCATCAATATTCAATTGTTCAAATAGTTCCTTTGATGCATTTAAAAGGATTGGTTTTAATAAAATCCCGATGATGCGGATGCTTTCTACTAAGGTATATAAACACCCATTAAGCGCATCTTTTTTAGCTTCATCACGAGCAAGTATCCACGGTTCTGTTTCATCGATATATTTATTCGTCCGAGAAACAAGTGTCCATACGGTTTTTATCGCGTGACTAACATCTAATATTTCCATTGCCGATTCATATGATTGAATCGTTTCTGCGATTGTCGCTTTTAACTGTGCGTCAACTTCGAAGTAACTTTTTTCCGGTTGTGATAACGTTGAGTCAAAGTATTTATTAATCATAGTTATTGTTCGATTAACGAGATTACCAAAATCATTTGCTAAATCATAATTGATTCTTGCCACAAAGTCTTCTGGCGTAAACACGCCGTCTCCAGAATATGGAATTTCACGTAATAAATAATACCGTACTGGATCGAGTCCATAGCGTTCAATTAATTGATTTGGATACACAACTTTACCTTTTGATTTACTCATTTTACCATCTTTCATCATATACCATCCATGGGCATACAACTTAAAGGTAACATCCACACCAAGAGCTTTTAACATAATTGGCCAGTAAATCGCATGGAAGCGTA
>JAASSV010000128.1 GCA_021767685.1 Caryophanales bacterium
CCTTTAATAAAAAAAGACTTTCACTTATCACCTAAGTTGAAGGTCTTTTTTTAAAAGATATTTGTTTGCCACATGTGATTTTATCGCAAGAGGTGCACTGCAATAATGTGTTTGATTGGCGGTAAAACCGTTCTGGATATTTCCAATGAAGAAATTCCCATTGGAGAAAAATCAAGACCGCAATCGCTACAATCGATAGGGTAAATATATTTGGAATAAAAATTAGAATACTAAACTTCATTAGTCGGTCCCAATTACTTATACGACAAGTATTACAACAGCTATTTTTTAAAAATAATGATCGAAAGGGGCACCAAAGCATAATACAGAAATAATCAGCAAAGTTAATCGCAAAGAATAATAAGTATAAGTGTACTTTTGTAAACCAAGAGAAGGTTAGATAGCCAGCTCCAATTAGCGATATACCACTGAAATAGATTAGAAAAATATAACCCGCGATTCGGTTTGTTTCTTTTACTTTTATATGGAGTTTATGAGGATCATACTTCGGTGGTGCCTTGTAGTGAATACCAAGCATTTTCTTGGAGTAATGATCTGTATTGTACTTAGGAATCAGAATACTAAAAGAATCCACGATAAAATAGATGAAAAAGAGTGGATATAAGTACGGTTCGATTAATTGAAACGCGCTAGGATAGAAAAAAAACAATAATAGAGCATTAAGTAATAGAACAAATGATAGAGCGAATTTAAATATGAGCTTATTCATATAATCACCATAACTATTATATAACGTAAAGAAAGTGTTTACAACATGTGAATAATTTAATACAATGTGTGTATGGAGTAGGTGGTTATAAATGAAAAAATTAATTGATGAAGTAACAATGCACAGAACATTACGGCGTATTACGCACGAAATAATAGAACAAAATGCAAAACTAGAAAGTGTCATTTTAGTTGGTATAAAGAAAAAGGGATATCCCTTAGCTAAGATGATATCAGAAAATATAAAAAAGTTTGAGCAAGTGGATATTCCCGTCCATGGATTAGATGTATCACCTTACCGAGATGATGATAAAAAACAACAAATCGAGATAGATATGTTTCCTGTTCAAGACAAAGTCGTTATTTTAGTAGACGATGTATTGCAAACAGGACGTACAACCCGTGCAGCGATGGATGCAATTATTGATTTTGGTCGTCCAAATAAGATACAGTTTGCCGTTTTAGTCGATCGTGGACACAGAGAGTTACCGATTCGTCCAGATTACATTGGGAAAAACATTCCCACAAGTTCAGATGAGATTGTTAGGGTTCAGTTTGAAGAAGAACCTGGCATATATATTTTGAAAAAAGGAGAATGTGAATGAGTTACTTAAGTAAACAAGATCAAGAGCTTTATGATGCTATTTCTAAAGAGCGTCATCGTCAACAATCACATATCGAATTAATTGCTAGCGAAAATTTTGTTAGTAATGCGGTTTTAGAAGCACAAGGAAGTGTTCTTACCAACAAATATGCAGAAGGTTATCCAGGAAGACGGTATTATGGTGGCTGTGAATTTGTTGATATCGCTGAAAATTTAGCCCGTGACAGATTAAAAGAACTGTTTGGTGTAAAGTATGCCAACGTGCAAGCTCATAGTGGATCAACGGCGAATATGGGCGCATACCGTGCATTATTAAAACATGGAGATAAAGTACTTGGTATGAGTTTAGATCATGGTGGACATTTAACCCATGGCCATCCATTAAACTTTAGTGGGATTGATTACGAGTTTATTAGTTATGGTGTTGATCCTGATACGGAACGTATTGATTATGAACAGTTAGAGGAAATTGCTTTAGAACACTGTCCTCAACTCATTGTGGCAGGGGCGAGTGCCTATTCAAGAGAAATTGATTTTAAACGTATTCGTAAAATTGCCGATAAAATTGATGCTTTGTTTATGGTGGATATGGCTCATATAGCTGGATTAGTAGCAGCTGGATTACATCAAAATCCATGTGAATATGCCGATGTTGTTACGTCAACGACACATAAAACTCTGCGTGGACCACGTGGCGGATTAATCCTTACTAATAACTTTGATCTTTATAAAAAGATTAATCGCGTTGTTTTCCCAGGAATTCAAGGGGGACCATTAATGCATGTTATTGCTGCAAAAGCCGCAGCATTCAAAGAAGCATTATCCGATGACTTCAAAACATATCAGAAAAACGTTATAAAAAATGCTAAAGCACTAGCTAAGGCATTAATAGATTTAGGCTTCCATGTTGTATCAGGCGGAACAGATAATCACTTGCTGTTAGTGGAAGTAAAATCTTTAACAGGTTTAACAGGAAAAGATGCTGAAAAACTATTAGATAACGTAAATATTACATGTAATAAAAATACGGTTCCAAACGATGAAGAAAAACCATTTATAACAAGTGGGATTCGGCTTGGTACACCGGCTATTACGACACGAGGATTTCAAGAAAAAGATATGGTAATTATTGCCGAATGTATTTACAATACGTTAATGCATAAAGATAATGAAGAGACATTAAAACAAGTGAAAGAGACAGTAAAAACACTAACAGATACATACCCATTACATTATAAAGACTAAGATTAAATCATAAACGTAATCACAAAGGGGTGATAATATGCGTTTAGCAATCTTTCAAGATAATGGTCTTATTTATCAACGGATAATTCGATTTTTGAGACAAAACAGTTATTCTGTTGATACAGTGAATCGTGTAACAAGTCATACAATCAAAAATTATGATGTTGTTGTCTTCACAGAGGGTGTACAAGTGCCAAACTTGGTAAAAGTTATTGAGCAGATCGCCTTAGAAGAAGCAATACTGGTTGTTTACATTCACCAAGGTAGTGCCTTGAATCAGTTTTATAACATTGCAAGTCATCCGTTTTTTATTGATATCACATTAAAAGATTTACATCTTGAGTGGCGATATAAAATTCCACTAGCTACAAAGTATAGTAAGGTTTTAACTCGTAGTTATCAGGCATTAAAAGAGACAAAAAAACAACTTAATGCGTTAGAAAACGAGTTGAAAGCAAAAAGAATATTGATGAGAAATGGTCTCAGTGAAGCGGAATCCCATCGATTTATCCAACAAAAAGCGATGAAACTCCGTAAAAGTAAACAGGATGTTGTAAACCTTATCATCCAAAATAAGATTGACTTCAATACCTAACTTGGTATAATGAAATTAGGACAAAGGCGTCCAAATAATAAACGATAGTAAAATACAATGGTGTCACACTCTTATGGAGTGTTTTTGACACCATTTTTTATTGAAAGGGAGAGAAAAATGACGAAAGAACAAATTTTAAAAGACGCAACCGAAATGAATGTAAAGTATGTCCGTCTTTGCTTTACAGACATTAATGGGGTATTAAAGAATGTTGAAATTCCTGCTCCAAAACTTGAAGAAGCATTAGATAACGAAGTCATGTTTGATGGGTCTTCAATTGATGGATTTGCCCGTATTCAAGAGGCAGACATGTATTTATACCCGGATTATTCAACATGGACTATTTCTACCTGGGAGACAACCACTTACGGTAATGTAGCAATGATGTTTTGCGATATTTATTTACCAGATGGAACACCATTTGAGGGAGATCCTAGACAAATTTTAAAACGTAACCTTAATCACATGAAAGATCTTGGGTTTTCAAGCTTTAATATTGGTGTTGAACCAGAGTTTTTCTTATTTAAACTTGATGAGAATGGTGAGCCAACATTACGCTTCAATGACAATGGAGGATACTTTGATTTAGCGCCTGTAGATGGGGCGGAAGATTGTCGGCGTGATATTGTATTGGAACTTGAAAAAATAGGATTTATTATGGAAGCTTCTCATCATGAAGTAGCGCCAGGACAACATGAAATTAACTTCGAGTTTGAAAATGCATTACAAGCATCTGATTCCCTACAGCTATTCAAGCTAATAGTTAAAAATGTGGCGAAGCGTCATGGATTACATGCAACGTTTATGCCAAAGCCAATCGCAAGTATTAACGGATCAGGAATGCATACAAACTGTTCGCTATCTGATAAAGATGGAAATAATGCATTTTATGACAAAGATAAA
>JAASSV010000129.1 GCA_021767685.1 Caryophanales bacterium
CCAATAGAAGTTAGAAATTATATGGATACATTAACCACCTCATCAGATCCTAATCCCGCATTACTCCGTGTGAGCGTATGGCTTTTATATGCTGATGATCCTCGTGGAACGGTCTTGTTTAATGGGTTGATAACTGATGAGTAGACTAATTAAAAACAGTAATGGGTTAACATTACTAGAGTTATTGATTTCTATCATTGTTGGAAGTATTGTTATCACGACGTTACTGAGCATCCTATCATTAAGTGTTCAAGCACGGTCGGATTTAGAAGTACGCGATCGGATGAAAACGGAAAGCTATTTGCTTGTTGAAGAGTTGCGAAGTAATCTCTTTAACTTACCAGTTCATAACGCTGAAGTAACCAGTCAAGAATCAGATCCTGAAACGATTATTGAGTTCACAAGAGAATATAAATATGTTCCAGATGGTAGTGGTGGTGTCATCGCTGATTATGACCAATCTGCTACTTATGAACTCGTTTATGATGAAGTGAATGAAACAATCACTTATCGTGAACAAGGCACAACAGGGTCTTTGATGCACTCTGGTAATGTCTTTTTCACAACGGGGACAACACTTGAACTAACGGATTTTGAAGGAACCACCTGTACCCCTACAACACCCTGTAGTGAAGGTGTATTAACCCTTACTTTAGTCATCACGTTTTCGATTAACGGAACCCGTGTCGATACGCAAACATTTGTTACAACAATTATTGTGCAATAAAACAAAAATCATTTTAATTATATGATATAATTGAATTATCTTTACTAAGGAGGTGTAGATATGCTAAAAAAACTTAAATCATTGTTTAAACAGTCCCCAATAGTCAATAACCAAGGTAGTGTATTAAGTGTCGCATTAATTATTATTACAGTACTTACTTTTAGTGTGTCTACAATCACTCAATTATCCGTAAATTTAGCCGGACAAACGAACCGTAAAATTGAAAATGTTACTGACGAAAATATCGCCAAAACATTAATTGACTTGTCTATAGATGAGTTTGAAGTCTATGTTACTGAAACAACCGAAGGCGATTATGATGGCTACTTAAACACATTAGATGCTGAAAATAAGAACAATTTTGGTGTGTTAGTCACCGATATTACAAGTGAGTTTCATGGTGGCATTACACCAGATGACGATACAACAAAGGCCTTTAAATTTTCTTATACCTTAAGTAATGGTAATGTCTTATATAAAAATGCGTACGCCTCTGAATATGTTATCTTACCGGAAGTTAATCTAAATCCATTTGATTATCAAATCGGTACTAATGGTGATGTCATTTTAAATGGTGGCTACTATGATTTTGTGAAAAAAACACAAACTACTGATGCAAAAGGAGCTTATATCTTTGGTGATCATGTCTATGTTTCTAGAGTATCTCCATATGAATATCCAGTCGGATCTACTAATCAATATTTAACGCCACAACAGGATACCAATTATCCATATTTTGATACAACACCACCGGCCGTTATTTATGATAATTACGGATATCTCTACTGTGCTGCAAACTGTTTTGATACCAATAACTTAGGGAATCCTTTTGTCATTAATGAAAGTTTTTATAACACCGTTGATGAGACTGCACCATTCCCAAGTGGTGAGATGCAAACGACAAATATATTAAACTTTTTTGGTGATTTTGATTTTGAACAATTTATTGTTGATTTCATAAATAATAAAGCGCCACGAAGAGATGAAGTTATTAGTGCTAATTGGAATACTCTGGAAGCTGATATATTAAGTGAAAGTGACCCGATTTCTGTCGAAGAAAAAACAAATAAACAAGGAAAAGTCACAAAAGTTACAATCACATGGCCAGAGACCCCATTTGTTAATATTACCTCTTACCATGACGATCCTAATTATGAAGTTGATTTTACCGATTTTAAACAAGGCAATGATTATTATTCTATGGTATACGAAGGTGACTTAACGATTGATGGAACCATCAGCATGCCAGTGACTAAAAATAACGGTACCCCTGAAGTCAAAGAATCATTAATTGTAACTGGAGATTTAACCTTGAACTCACCAGGACAAGTCAATCTTGATGGTGCAATCTTTGTTTTTGGTGATTTGTATTTACAAGGCGCAACAAAAGATATTGAAGGCTCTATTTTTGTACTCGGTGAAACATTTATAGATTTTGATTTAGATCAAGGTATTAGAACCAGTGGGAATAATGCAGGATTCACTTTATTGACTCAACAAAACATCTATTTTGAAAGCCATCGTGAATCACACGATTCTGATACACAAGCCCCAGAGATTTCAGCCGTTATCTATACTCAAGAATCTATTTATATTGATGCAGTAAACAATCGATTAAATATGACTGGCTCTCTCTTCTCAAGAACTGCTCAAGCATATACACCGTCAAAAACGTTCATGCAACACGAAGATAATTCGACCTTTAATGGCATTGTTGTGAACAGTTATTATGGATGGGTATCTGGTGGCGGAACAGCGATACCAGGTAGTGGCGATACAAGTCATCGGTTCCGTATTGGAGCTATCGCGAGTACAACATATCAAGACCGCTTTGCAAATATTCCTGTCTTTAACAGTATTATACAAGAGTTTGTAGGGATACCAACTGTTACCGTTGATGATTTCAAATATGAATAAAGCCTCTGATGAGGCTTTTTCTTTTGCCAAAAAAAAGACACCTTTTAGAGGTGTCTTAAGTAAGTTCTTTTACAGCTTCAGCAAGTACTTCGCTTATGGTTGGATGCGCATGAATAATCTCTGCATAGGCATCAATGGTAATATTTTGATTGATCAATGCTGTACATTCATGAATCAAATCAGACGCATGCGGGCCAATAATATGAGCGCCGATTAAGCGACGATCGCGATCAATAATCAATTTAGCATATCCTTCTGTTTCATCTAAACACTGTGCTTTTGCATTCGCTTTAAATAGTGCTTTATGAACTTGGTAAGTTCCTTTATCCAGGTCGTCTTCATTCATTCCGACAGAGGCGATTTCTGGAAAACTAAAGACAACACCAGGAACGAGGTCGAAACGAATATGTGATGGTTTCTCTAAGATATGATTAATTGCTTGATAACCGTCATAAGTGGCTTTATGGGCTAACATATTTTCACCATTCACATCCCCAATCGCATAAATATTTGGGATGTTCGTTTGCTTATGCTCATTGACTATAATGCCATCTATTGTATGATCGATACCGAGTTCTTCAAGCGGCAAGTTTCCAAAATTAGGTTGTCGACCTGTCGCAACTAAGATTATATTCGTTTTAATCTGTTTTGCTTTATTCTTTTCAGTAAAATGAGCAATGTACTCATCTTCTTCTTGAGTTACACGCTCTAAAGCGGCTTTTGTGTGGATGTTAATCCCACTACGTTTGAGTAAACTTTTTGCGCGACGACTGATATCAGAATCCAAAACAGGTAACAAGCTAGGCATATATTCAATGATATCAACATCTGATCCCAATCCATGAAATATAGCAGCCATTTCCACTCCGATGACACCACCACCTACAACGGTTAAATGTTTAGGGATGGTCTCTAGTTCTAATAATTCTTTTGAGGTCTTAACAATCGGTAAATGGTCTCCCTCAAAGGTGATTTTTCGAACTGAACTTCCTGTCGCAATGATTATGTGTTTTGTTTCATAAACTGTGTCATTGACATGTACATGATGGGTATCTCTAATCGTTGCTTCACCTTCAATGTAATCAATATCTAGTTTCTTCAGTGTTGTCTCAATATTTTTTATTTGATCAGCAACAATTTGTTCTTTACGCGCTTTTATTTGTTCTAAGTTTACGCTTATATCTGATACATTAATCCCAAATGTATCACTTTTTTTGATTGTCTTTAATGTTTTCGCATTTTGGTAGATTGCTTTAGTCGGTATGCAGCCCCAGTTTAAACAGGTTCCACCAAGGGCTTCTTTTTCGATTAAGAGAACATTTAGACCATGCTTTTTAGCATAAATCGCTGTATCAA
>JAASSV010000130.1 GCA_021767685.1 Caryophanales bacterium
GGCTGGCATTTCAACATCTTCTGTGCTGCTAAACATGTCTTCAAAGTTAGGCATAACGTAGACAAAGATGAAGATGGCTACCGCAAAGGCAACCGTTAAATAGATGATTGGCATCATCAATGTTTGTTTAATTGATGATTTAATTCGATGCTGGGATTCAAAATAATCAACTATTTCTTCTAACGCTTCTTTTAGATTACCTGTAGTTTCACCCACGCGAATCATTGAAACGAGAATCTCAGGAAAGTCATTGGGATACTCTTTATAAGCATCTGCTAAACTGGTTCCACTATTCACTTCATAGAAGATTCCATAAAGGATACGGCGAACTTGTTTATTGCTTTGCTGGGTCGCAAGCATTTCGCTCGCTTCGTTGAGTTTTACCCCAGAACGCAATAATGAGTTTAGTTGACGTAAGTAAAAAATTAAATCTTGTTCTTTAATAACTTTACCAAAACTGATCCGATTTAATTCTTGGATGATGGACCGTTGTTGATAAATCTCAATTGGTTTCATCCCGTGTTCTTGTAAAAATTTATCGACCATTACTTTAGATGGGGCTTCTGTGATACCTTTCACAATTTTACCGTCTTTTAGACGTCTAGCGCGGTATCTATAATCATATATTTTCATTGAAATCCCCCTAATCTAAACTAATGCGCATGACTTCATCAATTGTTGTGATACCTTTTTTGACTTTTTCTAGTCCAGCTTCAATCAATAAATTCATACCGTCTTTTTTAGCTTGTTTTAAGATTTCATATTCGGGTGCTTCATTGGATACTAGGCGGATAATTTCTTCATTAACATCTAGCATTTCAAAGATGGCTGTACGGCCTTTATAGCCTTTGTTATTACAGTGTTCACAACCGTGAGCACGTTTGATTTTATCGACCTCAATATTGTGTTTATCTAAAATCTCTTGTTCACTTTTACTAGGCTCTTCATCAGTTGAACATTCCGTACAGACGAGACGGACTAACCGTTGCGCTATGACCCCACTTAAACTTGAGGCAACTAAGAACGCATCAATTCCCATATCAACGAGTCGTGTAATGGTTTTAACCGCACTGTTAGTATGAATTGTACTTAATACTAAGTGACCTGTTAGAGAGGCTTTTACAGCGATTTCAGCGGTTTCGGTATCACGAATCTCCCCAACCATGATAATATTGGGATCCTGACGTAAAATACTACGCAGGGCGTTCGCGAAAGTGAAATCAATATCTCTATTTACATTAACCTGATTAATGCCTTCTAACTCAATCTCAACCGGGTCTTCAACGGTAATAATATTGACATCGTCGGCATTCAATTGATCAAGTGCGGCATATAAACTGGTTGTTTTCCCACTACCAGTTGGTCCACTCACAAGAACAATCCCATTTGGCCGTGAAATTAACCGTTCGAAAATTTCGCGTTCTTTATCATTTAATCCAAGGCGGTCTAATCCTTTGTTATCACGACTTAAATCAAGGACACGCATTACGGCTTTTTCACCCCGTACGGTAGGTAATGTTGATATCCGCAAGTCGATTGGTCGACCTTCAATAATCGTTTTAATCCGACCATCTTGCGGCTTTCTTGTATCCGTAATATCCATATGTGACATAACTTTAATCCGTGAAATTAACTTAGGTAAAATAACTTTAGGTAATGTTCTTTCTGTCCCTAACACACCATCAATCCGGTAACGAATCTTAAACTCAATGTCGGTTGGATCAATATGAATATCGGACGCTTCTGATTTAACCGCTGTTAGTAAGATTTGATTTACTAATTGAATAATCGGACTGGCATTTGAATCATCTTCAGGATCGCGAATCAACTCTTCATAAAACTTTTCTTCTTCTTTTTTCTCTTCTTTGACTTCGATTCCTAACGATTTTAGTGTTTTAGAGAATCCATAATAACGGGCAATTGCCGTATCGATATCATCTTTAGTTGCTAAGACTGTCTCGACGTTCATACCTGTACGGAGTCGTACATTTTCAATTGTTGGAAAATCGAGGGGATCGTTGGTTGCGATAACAATCCGTCGACCACGAATATTAATCGGCATGATTCTCGCTTTTGTTACGAACTCTTCATCTAAGAGTTTTAAGACACTTTCATCGATATATAATAATTGCAAATTAACGCGTTTAATCCCTAAAGAGACACTTAACGCGTCAACAATTTGTGAATCTGTACAGTAGCCAAAGCGGATTAACGCTTCACCTATTTTCTCTCCCTTATCCCGTTTCCGTAAGGCTTCATTAATTTGTTTTTCGGTGACAACACCTTGTTCATAAAGCACATCACCTAAGCGTTTCTGAACATTTCTTGCCATGGAATCACATCCTTATAAGCTATTCTTCTAGAACGATTTCTTTAATTGGTGGGTAAAATTCAAAGATAATTAACTGATTACTGATGACATTATCATAGACATCTGTAATGGTTCGATTGACTTCAACAATAACACCATTGTATCCATTTTGAAGTAGATCACTATTTAAAGTTGTCTGTGTAATAAAAGGAACTTCAGTTTGGGTAACTTCAACATCGATTGTCGATACAAACGGTAACCCGTGTAAGGTAATTGTACCTTGATTTTCATCAACCTTTTCTAATGTAAAATAATAGTCCGACTCATTCGGATTATAAAATGTAAAGTTTTCATCTACAACTTGGTTAATACTTGCGTTACGTCCAAAATATGGATACGTTGCGATAGTGTAATCAGCGAAATTTATGATTGGATTATAATGAACTTCGTTAATATAAAAGTTTGATTGCTGAATAACAGCGAGCATTCCTGAGGATAATACTGACATCTCTGCGTCATCTAATGCATCACCAAATGTTGCGATCATATCAAACAAGGCTTCTTCTTCAGAGACAATACGTCCATCACCATAAACCGAATTAATATGATCTAAGAACATATCGATATCGACGGTATCAGGAACATAAAAGGTAGCTGTATTAATCGCTTCTTCGGAAACAGTTGGATCAATTAGATAATCTTCAACATGTTTCGTCGAATAGGACTTCATTAATGCGGCATCATTTAAAATATCCCCAATCAAGGAATCAAGATCAACATTGTCAATGACACCTTGTAAAAAGGGTAAACTTTCAATTTCGTTTACAACCAGTTCACGGTCATTTTGTTGGTAGTTGACATAAACAGGATTTGTGACACCATCGTCAATATTCCTAGTTGACAATTCTAAATCAAAATAAAACAAGTCACGATCAAACTCATAATCGTATCCTTGATATTCTAATTGGAAGTTGATGGAATCGTCATTATACCAAATAGCTGTTTTGTCATTCATTTTTGGTATAACATCTTCTTCACGTAATCCCCCAATATACACACTACCAAGGCGTGTTTCTTCAGGATAGGTTCCTAAACGATACCCTGTTGTCATGTACCAAAAAACAAAGACGGAGGCAATGACAATAATGACAATGATAAATGCGTATAAGTAAAATCCTAATGTACTATTCTTAAACTGTGTGTTCATAAAATCACCCAACCTCATGTATATACTAAAATTATTATACTATAAATAGTGTTATTTTACAAAATAATATCGTCAAAAATATTCATTTGGTCAGTAACATTATAATTTACATATAAAACGAATAGTGGTATAATATAATAAGAAATCTATGAAAGGAGATGATAACATGGTCAAAAATGAACATGGATTTTCACTTGTTGAGTTGCTTGCAATTATTGTAATAACAACAACCATTATCGTTCCCTTGTTATCATCACTTGTTGATAATATAGAAATAAATTACAGGATGCATAATAGACGTAGTGCATCCAGTGTTGGGGATGCAACGCTCTCGGCAATGGAAGAGTTAACGTTTGCTGATTTAGAGACGTTAGTCAATGATGAAAACGTTGCGAGTAATTATTATTTAGAGTTGAATGGTGGAACAACCTGTGATCAATTATCTCCTGCTGATCAACCATTATGTGATCAAATCTTCGGA
>JAASSV010000131.1 GCA_021767685.1 Caryophanales bacterium
CACTCGCATTAGTAAAGGTATTCGTAATAATATACCGCATCGTTCTTAACGTCGAACGGAAGGTTTTTTGGTTATACTGTTTTTTGATTTGATTCATCTGATCAAGTTCAACAAACAATAATCCCCCTTCTTTAGGGATATTATCTTTTAACATCCGAATTAAAATATCATCATAAAATAACCCCGTAATTTGACACTTACGCTCCTCTTTACGTATGGTTTCAATATTCTTTTCTAGCGTCTGAGTTTGTTCCTCAAATAGCGTTTTTTCAGCTTTTAACTGACGCAAACGAGATTGATAGATTATGGGTTTATGGATGTTATATTGTCTAGTAATCCTATTAACAATACTTTCTAGTTGATTTAGCCATTCGTCACCTTTCTTGTTATAAATTATTTCAAAGAATCGATTCCATAATGCATAATCAACTAGCAATGAATCAACAGTGATAGGATTAAACGTTATGGTTATCGCAGAGCCTTCAAATACATTATGTATCTCTTCTTTGTCATAGAGAGCTAAAAGCCTCGTAATCATTTGACTCAAAATAGTTGGGTAATCGTATTTCAAGTTCTTTTTCCGTTTGTCAGCTACCGTATTATAACTATTAAAAAAGGTCATGTCATGAAGTTTATGAATTGATTGTTTTACCATTTTAGAAGGAATGATACTACCGTGTTGTGGTAAGATCATTGAGATATCAAGCTTACGAAGTTGTTTCATAATCGGCTTGATAAAATCTGAACTCGGCATATAGTTTTCGTGATATAATGCCATTCCTTCATAGTATGTCTGATCAGCATACAGGGACCATTTTTTTGCCATAGAGCCAAACAAATCACCACTAAAAAGGAGTTTACTTGAAGAGTCATATGTAATAAATCCACCCGAATAATGGGCGAACGGTGTTTTGATAAAATAGAGGGTTCTGTTTTCTGATAGGTCAAGTGTTAAATGATGTTCATTGATTAAGTAATAATCATTGTCCAAATCAAAAAAGCGCAAGACTTCCATTGTCCGCCACTCTGTCACAATCTCCAACTCATCTATGACCTCTTCAAATCTAGGCAAAGAAGACGACAAATCTAAGTCTGGATGTGTCAATATAATATAATTAATGTTTTGGGGGTCTATGACTGATTGAATGTCTTCGTAAATAACATCAAAGTCAAGTAAGTTACCAGGCTCAATCAGAATGCCCACTTCACCATCTACTAACAAATAGGTATTGGTTCTAAAATGCTCATTTTCATAAGGTTTTGACAAATGATAAATACCCTCATTAATCTCTTTTATCATCGAATCCCTCCTATATTTATTCTAATATTAATTTGAACAATATACAAGTATAGTGAGCAAAAGTGACGCTTTTCGAGCATATTTACTGATGAAACCCTAACTTTTATTTATAATGTACATAAATAGAGGTGATGACCTATGAAAAAAGTATTTTGTCTTATGGGCCCGCTTTATAATGGTAAGTATGAGTTGTATGATTATTTAGTCTCAGCCTATCATTTCGAGCCTTTTAAAACATTAACCACACGTAAAAAGCATAATAGTTGTGTCCCTGATATCTTTAAAGTTGTATCATTAGATAAGATGGTTGAGGCGGAACACAAAGATAACTTAATCTATTTTGAAGAGTACGATGGTAACCATTATGGAAAGTTATATTCTGACTTGCCAATGGGCTTTTCAGTCTGTATTACAAATTATCATGAATACCAATTACTAAGTGATCGTGTAAATACTGTGGGTATCTTAATTAACCAAGAGTTACCGAAACGATACCAGCGCAATTTTGACTGTAACCACTATTCTCCATCTGAATTTTTAAAACAAGACGATGAGTCTAAGGATGTTATTAACCAGATGTTGGCTGATGATTCCATCACCAAATTTAACGGGGATGATCTAACTCAGTTAAAACTCAAGTTTGATAATTTTATGAAGCCTTACTTAAAATATTTACCAAGAGATATTCCAATTAAACGCATAAAAAAATAGACCCTTAGGCGGTCTATTTTTGTTTTATTTTATATCCACGTTTTTCAAGGCCATCGCCCCAATGCTTTAACCGTTCTTTTAATTGATCAGGTAACACAGACGCTTCGTCAATCGTATTCTTTAATGGTTCTTCATTAATCAGTTTATTAGGAATATCTGGATCTGCGAGAGCTCCCATACCTAAGGCATATAAATCATAGCCTAATCTGTTTGCGAGTTCAACATCTTCTAAACTATGAATACCACCAACACCAATTAATGGAATTTTGTTTTGTAAGACACTCTGAATTTTAGTAACAACTGGCGTACTATCAGTTTTATCACGTAAACTGGCTTTATCGTAATGTCCAATTGAGATATGTAAATAATCTAGGTTTGTTTCACTTAAATAATCGACAAGTTGTAACGTGTCATTCAGTGTAATTCCTGGATTTTCAATTTCTTCTGGACTAAACCGGTATCCTACAATAAACGGACGATCGGTCTTGTCTTTAACCTCTAAAACAGCATCAACTAAGAGTCTAATGAAGCGCATCCGTTTTTCCACACTACCGCCAAACTCATCGTCGCGACGGTTGGAATGTGGACTGAAGAACTGTTGGATTAAATAGGTATTTGCCCCGTGCAATTCAACGCCATCAAACCCTGCTTCTAACGCGCGTTTTGTCGCGTCTTTAAAGTCATCTATAATATCATATATTTCACTAATTTTTAGTTTTTCAGGGGTTACTGCAAAATCACGTTCTGCCTTTACTGCACTGGGTGCAACAATGCGTTGGTTTTTAAAAAGATTCGGTTTACTCATTCGTCCCCCATGATGGAGTTGACAAATACTCACAGACCCCTCATCATTAATCGCACTTGCTAAGCGTTTCATCGAATCTAAATAGCGATCATCACGGATCGTAATTTGATTCTCAAAAGCTTGGGCATGTTTATTAATCGCAGTTGCGGCAGTAATAATCATACCAAATGATTTCGCTCGCGCTCTATAATACGCTTCTTCTTGCTCGGATAAGGTTAAATCAACGTTTGATGAATAGGTTGTCATTGGTGCTAATACAAAAGGATTACGTAATGTAATACCATTTTTAAATGTGTAATTATTTAGATTTCTAGCCATATTTCCACCTCACTTAATCATAACATTTACAAACTGAAAAAAACATTAAAACGATTATTTTTTATCAATCAATGAAACAACATGATTAAACAGCGCATCAGCGCTATTAAAGTCATCTTTGTTGACCCATGTGACATCGAGTTGATTACGGAAAAAAGTATATTGTTTTTTTGCCAGTTGCCGGGTATGAATAATGATCCGTTCTTTTGCTTCTTCTAAGGTCATATCTCCGTCTAAATAAGAAATAATTTCTTTATACCCTATCGCATCTAAGGCATAACTTTCATCTTTATAAGGGTATAAGGCTTTGACTTCTTCGACTAAGCCGTCTTCAAACATTTGTTCAACACGAGCTTCGATGCGTTTATGAAGTTGTTTACGGTCCATCGTTAAGCCAATCATTAAATAGTCATACACTTTTTTATCTTTATTGGTGTTATCAGACATTTTGTTTTTACTTGCCCGACCAATCGCTTGCAAGACCCGTTTCCGATTATTTGGATGATATTTTTTGGCTTGTTTGGTGTCTTTTTCTTTTAATACATCATGAAGTTCTTCATTAGAATAGGTATCATATTTTTCTAGTGCTTCTTCATTACGTCTCGCGTCAGTAAAATCATAATCATATAAGACACTTTTAATGTAAAGACCAGTTCCTCCAACAATCAGTGGCATTAAGCCTTGATCTTGAAACTCACTGATTTTCTTTCTTACCATCGATTGAAACAAGGCAACACTATATTGTTTATCTGGGGGGAAGATATCAATTAAATGATGTTTTACCACATCTTGTTCTTCTTGCGAGACTTTGGCACTTCCAATATCTAAGCCCTGATACACTTGGAC
>JAASSV010000132.1 GCA_021767685.1 Caryophanales bacterium
GATACCGAATATATTACTGAAAGTGAAATCATTGCCATCTTAGATTCATTAGAAATCTTAGGTATTACTAACTTCGATACCTTTGATGGTACTGTTGATTTAGCAAGTATCACAAGTGATCCAAACAATATTACAACAATGCTAAGTAGTGCAACATTGCACGCAACAATCTCAAAACAATTACTTGATCAAGATACATCTGGTAATATTACCATTCCATATCTTGAGCAAGATGATTCAACTGCTGTAAGATCTCTTGTTGGTCCTACAGGCAATCAAACTGAATTTATCGCCAAAACCGAAATAGAATCCTTAATTGATGCGTTAGATATTTTAGGGTTAACCGATGTCGGTTCCTTTGATGGTGCGATTGATTTATCCACCATCTACGATCCCGATGCGACTACACCAGTCGATAACCGTAGTGAGTTCTTTGGGTCTTCTACGATTCAAGCAACCGTATCACAACAAATCTTTGATTTAGGTGACAGTGTTGTTACAGTCCCATATCAAGATGTCGATACCAATGATGTCCGCGTCACAGTAGGTCTTACTGACAGTATTGTCAATAATGAAACTGAGTATATTAAAGTTGTTGAACTTGAAAATATGATTGCTGGACTTGATGTCTTAGGTATTACAGATGTCACCTCATTTACAGGAACTGTTGATTTGGCAAGTATTGTTGGTAATGTCAATACATTATTAGCGAGTGCAACATTACATGCGACAGTATCTGATCAGTTAATCGATCAAGATGTCGCAGGAAATATCACCATTCCTTATTTTGAAGAAGACGATACAACACTAGTCAGAGAAACCATTGGCCCTGTTGGTAATGAAACAGAATTCATCACTAAGTCAGAAATCTCAAGTGTCATTGACGCTTTAGATATTCTAGAGTTAACCGATGTTGGTTCATTTAGTGGGGATATTGACTTAGCTAAAATCTATGACCCAGATGCGACTACTCCAGTAGATAACCGTAGTGAATTTTTAGCTTCATCAACCATACAAGCTACAATTTCAAAACAAGTCCTTGACCTAGAAGGTACAACCACTGGTGCTTCATTCGTTGTACCACACTTTGCAGAAGATGATATCACACAAATCCGCAAAACTGTCGGTAATGCTCTAAACAGTACTGATACAGAATATATCGTAACAACTGAACTAGAAGCGATGTTTGAAGGTATGGACTTACTTGGTGTTACAGATGTCACCACATTTGATGGTGCAATTGACTTAAATACCTTCTATGATGAAACAAATCGTAATACATTACTCACCTCAGCAATTATGCAAGGAACAATCTCTGAACAGTTAATTGAACTCGATGACGTCGATGGAGTCTTAAGTATCCCATCAACAGATATTGACAGTATAGCTGTTAAAATTAGTGTTGGTGATGCGTTAGAAAATACTGATTTTATTTACGTTTCTAAAAATGAAATTGGCGCAATGTTTGAGTCCTTAGAAATTTTAGGAATCACTGATATAGGTTCATTTGATGGTGCAATCGATCTAACAAAGATTTACGATCCTGGTGCAGTTGACCCTGTGGATAAGCGAAGTGAATTTTTAAATAGCGCCTCTATACATTTAACTATTTCTGATAAACTAATTAATTTAGATGATACAGACAATTTGCTAGAAGTGCCTTTATATGAACAAGATACCACTACAGAAATAAGAAAAACTGTCAATGCAAATGATTTTGTAGTCAAGCTTGAAATTGAAGATTTAATTAGAGCCTTCAATGTCATGAATATCACAGATATTGATTCTGTTACTTCTTCGATTGACTCAAATGAATTCTTCACAGATAAGACAACTATATTAGCTTCTTCTATCATGCATGCTACATTGTCAGATAAAATGCTTAATGGAACGAATGGAGAACTCATTGTTCCAGACGAGTATTATGGCACTACAAACGATATTAGAATTGCGATATCTGGTGATGACGTAACCTATGTTGAATACAATGAGGTTATCGAAATACTAGATGGTCTCGAGTTATTAGGATTAACTGACTTTGGTACGATGGATTTTGTACTTTCAACTCTATTTACTGTCGACTTAAACGTTTTATTTGAAAGTGAATCAATTCAAGCGACAATATCTGAAAATATTTTATCTAGTTCTAACACAAAAGATGAGAATGATACTGCCACTACCACTGATCTAATTATTCCTACATCTTTTAGACAAGGAATTACAGTTGGTGGCACCGGATCAAATCAAATTCAAGAAACAGAGTTAATTGATTTACTTAATGCTCTAGATACACTTGGTTTAACTGGATTTGGAGGCAACATTAGTTCTTCTACAATTACTTCTATGACTGACACACAATTAGATACGATGCTTGCTAGTGGATCAATTCATACAACAATGGATAACATGTTGAGAAGCAACAATAATATCAATACTCAAATTCCAGATTTAGCCGAAAACACATTCTATAGCATTGTTGATCCGTTAGTAATAAAAGAAGAAATCAAAGCATTTATAAATGCTACTAAGACAGTTTCTCCAGGTGGAGATATCGTATCAGTAAGTTTTGACCCTTCTACAATCGCTAGCAAATCACCATCTGAACAAGATGTTATCGCTACTTCAATGATTGTAAGAAACATACTTACACCTACATTAGAAAATGCAGCCGATTTTGATCCTAGTTATTCATTCGATTCATCTGATTACATGAACAATGATACTAATACATTCTTAACTAAAACTGCATTACTTGATGCTGTAAATTACTTCTATTAAAATGAACGCAGCAATTATACATTACGAGGAGGAATAACCATGATTATTGATCACATTAAACAAGCTGAAAGTAAAACAATCGTTAGTGACTTGGTTAAAGATACATCAATCCAGGTGCTCGTTGGAGAAAAAGAAGGTTGGGATAGTCATGTTATGCGGGTGCTCACCGTTGAAAAAGGTGGGCATACGCCACAGCACAAACATCCTTGGCCACACATAAACTATGTTCTAGAAGGGCATGGCACCTTGCAAATCGAGGATGATTTACATCCACTCAGTCCAGGTTCTTATGCCTATGTGGATGCGAATACCTTACATCAATTTAAGAATACATCGAATGAACCGTTAAAGTTCATTTGTATCGTTCCCAAAGAAGGACACCAATAATTAAAAAGAGGAATCTAAGCCACCTGCTTAGATTCCTTTTCTGTTATATAAAGACCTATAATAATAATTAGAGTACCGATTGAATTTAAGATTGTGATTGGGTCATCAACTACAATATAACTCATGACCATCGTGACAACGGGGATCATATAAATGAAAACATTCGTTTTAAATGTGCCAATCAACCCTATTGCTTTGTTCCAAAGCAAGAAGGCTAGGGATGAAGCGATAATGGCTAAATATAAAACACCAAAGATATTTGTTGGATTAATCGTCTCCCAGACCAATGGTGTTCCAAAAATAAAATGATCAATGATTTGATACGTTATTAATACTAAGAAAGTATAGATAAAGACTTTACGGGTCTTTTGAATGATATGAAAATCATGCTTCACTGATGCTAAGAAGGCAGTATATATTGAAAACATTAAGGCTGCAAGAATGGCGAGAAAATCTCCTAAAGGTTCAATCCCTCTAACACCACTATTCCCAAATACAACAAAGCCAACACCTACTAGTGCCATAATGAGTCCAATAATATTTTTAAGTACGAAATATGATGTGTGTTCGCGGATGGAACTGATAAATGCCGTAAACAATGGGGACAAGGCAACGAGTAATCCAACATTACTTGGATAGGTTAAATCAACTGCGGTGTTTTCAAATACAAAGTATAGCCCTAGTCCAATACCACTCCCCAAAAATAACAGCTCTGTTTTTAAAGAGGTACCTTTCTCCCATTTCGGATAAATAATAAATAAAAACAGGGTTGCGACAAACAAGCGAACAGTTAAAATCTGTACCGGGGTAA
>JAASSV010000133.1 GCA_021767685.1 Caryophanales bacterium
ACTCCTTCGGGTCTTTATTCTATTTACCATGACAATGTTTATATTTCTTCCCTGACCCACATGGACAAGGATCATTACGTCCAACTTTATTCACTGAACGTGGTTTTTTCTTTGATTCAATTTCTTTACCACTCGATGTATGGGTTGGTTTAATTACCTGTACACGTTCCATATTATCGCGGATTTGCGCTCTTAATACATAGCGTGTGACATCTTCATCAATCGCCTCTAACATTTCGTTAAATAGGCGGTACCCGCTATCTTGGTATTCCCGTAAGGGGTTCATTTGCGCGTAACTTTGAAGACCAATTGATTGACGTAACTCGCTCATTTGATCAATGTGTTCTGTCCAATACGTATCAACAACACGCAAGATAATTGCTTTTAAGAACTCATTAAACTTCTCATCACCAAATTTAGAGAGTTTATTCTCAATATCTTCTTCTACCACGTCATGTAAATAATTTGTTACATCTGGCGCGGTATTCTTTAACTCAGACTTACTGATACTATTTGGTGTAAAATAGCGTCCTGCGAGTACGTTATATAGTTCATCACTATTGACTTGTTGGTCTTTAGAATCAACATCAACATGGGCATATACGGCACGTTCTAATGAACGATTTATCATTTCCCGTGCGATATCGATAATTGAGTCTTTAAATAAGATATCACGACGTTGTTTATATATAACTTCACGTTGTTTACGGTTAACTTCATCATATTGTAAGACAGTTTTCCGACGATCGAAGTTGTTTCCTTCAATTTGCTTTTGCGCTCGCTCAACAATCCTAGAAAATATACCGTAATCAATTGGTTCTTCATCATCACTTCCACGTGATTTGGTTAACATTTCTAATTGTCGTTTGAACCGATCGCCACCAAAACGCCGTAATAAATCGTCTTCTCCTGACAAGAAGAAACGACTATATCCAGGGTCTCCTTGACGTCCACTACGTCCACGTAACTGATTATCAATCCGACGTGACTCATGGCGTTCAGTCCCAATAACAGCTAATCCACCAAGTTCAACAACACCTTCACCAAGTTTAATATCGGTCCCACGACCTGCCATATTGGTTGCGATGGTCACTTGGCCTTTCATTCCGGCTTTTTCGACGATCTCTGCTTCACGTTCATGTTGTTTCGCATTTAAGACATCGTGTGGAACACCGAGACGTTTTAATAATTTACTTAATAATTCAGATGTTTCAATTGAAATCGTTCCGACTAACATTGGTTGTCCAATTTTATGACGCCGTTGGATTTCTTTTGCGATTGCTTTATATTTTGCTTTCATTGTCGCAAAGATTAAATCATTATCATCTTGACGAATAACAGGCTTGTTAGTTGGCACTTCTACAACAATCATGTTGTAGATATTACGAAACTCTTCTTCCTCAGTTTTCGCAGTCCCTGTCATCCCCGCTAATTTACTATACATTCTAAAGTAATTTTGGAATGTGATTGTCGCTAGTGTAGTTGTTTCTTTTTTAATTTCAACGCCTTCTTTTGCTTCTAAGGCTTGATGTAACCCTTCACTAAACTGACGTCCATGCATTAACCGTCCGGTGAAACTATCGACGATGACGACTTTATTATCTTGAACAACATAGTCGACATCACGTTCCATCGTAAAGTTGGCTTTTATCGCGTTATTAATGCTGTGTAATAAACTTACATTATGAATATCGTATAAGTTGTCTAACGAGAAGTACCGTTCAGCACGAGCAATTCCTGACTCTGTTAAGTTTACAGCTTTTGTTTTAATATCTAAATCATAATCTTCTTCCGTTAACTTGCGGGCAAAGGCTTGTGCCTGTAAGTATAAGCTACTGGTATTCTTTGCTCCACCACTAATGATTAATGGGGTTCTTGCTTCATCAATTAAAATTGAATCAATCTCATCAATAATCGCATAGTTAAGAGGTCTTTGAACCATTTGCTCTTTATAGATAACCATATGGTCGCGCAAATAATCAAATCCTAATTCATTATTGGTTGAATATAATATATCACATAAGTAGGCTTCACGTTTCTCTTCTTTCGTCAAGTCACGTGTGTTTAATCCTACGGTTAATCCAAGCCAACGAAATAAATCTCCAATTTCACCTTCAGCTTCACGAGCAGCTAAGTAATCATTAACTGTTACAATGTGTACACCTTCACCTAAAAGTCCATTTAAATAGGCCGGCATTACACTGGTTAAGGTTTTCCCTTCACCAGTTTTCATCTCGGCGATGTTCCCATTGTGAATCGAAATCGCACCCAATAACTGAACGTAATATGGAGTTAATCCTAAGACACGTGTTGATGCTTCGCGAACTGTAGCGAAAGCCTCAATTAAGATATCATCCTTTGTTTCTCCATTGTTTAAACGTTTTCTAAATTCATCTGTTTTTGCTTTTAATTCTTCGTCTGACATTGCTTTAAATGTATCGTTTAAGTTCTCTATTTGATCCGCAATTTTACGGTTCTTTTTGAGTTCTCGATATCCTAAGTCAAACCATTTTTTAAAAAACATGTACCTCACCTCATTTTGTCACATCTATGATATCATATTTGTGACGTTTTTGAAAACAAAACTCAAGAAAAATGCGCCCTTAGGCGCATTCAATCTATTCGGTTTCGATGACCCCAAATGTCCCATCGTTTCTAGTATAAGCAACACTGACTTGTTTTGTCTTATCATCACGGAAAATAAAGAAATCATGATCTAACATTTTCAGTGCTGTAATGGCTTCATCTACAGTCATTTCTTCTAATACTATTTCTTTTTTACGAACCGGTTGTTGAACCAATTCTTTTTCAAGTGCCTCGATATCCAAGTCATCATGGAAAATATCTTTAACACCATCACGTTGTTGTAAACTTCGTGTAATCTTAGATTTATGCTTACGTATTTGTGATTCCAATTTATCAATTGATAAATCGATTGCTGCGTACATGTCCTCATCTGCGACCTCAGCACGCATCGTGTAATACTTGGTAGGGATTGTCACCTCAACTTTATGATGATCGCTATAAACTTTACAAACGACAAAGGCATCTAATGCCTGTTTGAAGTATCGTTCTACCTTTTGTAATTTGTCTTCTGCGTAATCCTTAATGGCATCCGTAACTTCAAAACCATTTTTTCCTCTAACTTCAACTCTCATCTTTTTCAGCTCCCTTTTATTTAATATATTTAATTATAACACATCTTAGGTGGTTTGGTTAAGAAATGTGACTATTTTCTATTAGATAATCCGGTCTCGATATAGTAATGCCAAGTAAATAAAGCCCTTTGATAACCTAACAACTAGTTCGATATACCTTGTCACCAACAAATTTTCTAATGAATCATCTAACATCAGTAATAGATCACTTTCACTTTTAAAATAGCCATAAAAAAAGTGTTTACCATAGTGATGAAATAGGGCATTTTGATCGCTATCTTCTTCTGTTTCGAATAAGTAATGTAATTGTATCAGATGATCAGAAAAAGGAATCACGTCCTCAGTCGATAACTGTATTTTAGATTCACATTTGTCATGCATTCGGTAAGGATACTGAAACAGTGCTTTAAGTGTTATTCTTTTGTATAAATGTTGATTACAGTAAATACAGTTCATAAAAAAACCTCCACCCATATTGTATGGATGGAGAACTTATTTTTCTTGAGCTAATAATTTTTCATAAACTTCGTAAGTTGCGTATACATCACTGAGCGCACGATGCGCTTGCTTATTTTCTATCTGAAAAATACGACATAATGCTTTTAAAGAGTAACTACGCAATCCTTTTAATCGTTTACGCGCTGAGAAGATTGTGTCTTTTATTTTAAATTTAGGATATTTTACCATATACCGTGTACACTCATTTTCAATAAAAGGGTAATCAAAACGCACGGCATTGTGTCCTATTAAAAAGTCAACACCTTCGCAAAATGACACAAATTGTTGCAAAGCAACTCCAGGAAAGGCAGC
>JAASSV010000134.1 GCA_021767685.1 Caryophanales bacterium
GTGGCATTTTTATTGGTCAGATACCCAAAATCAGACCCAGATAATCTTGCTCGAGATGTCAAATCAATAGATGAAGAAGAATATCAACATATTGCTCACATTGAAAGTGTAGTAGTCGCAAAAGATCATCGGGGGAATAATTTACAGTATCAACTCATTGTAGAAGCAGAAAAAATCTTAGAAGATGAACAAATAGAGTACAGTATGGCAACGGTATCGCCAATTAATAAATATAGTCTAATCAACTTTGTTAAAGCCGATTACGTTGTAACTAAGGTGAAAAATAAGTACTCTGACGTTAAGAGAATTATACTAAAGAAAGACATTGAATAGTCAATGTCTTTTTTAAAATAATAAAAAATAATTATATTGAATTAAAAATAAATACAATGTATAATAAGGGTATAAATATTAAAAGGAGGGCTTTAAATGATTTCAAGAAAAGAATTAATTACATTAGACTACTATCCTAATGAAGAAATTGACGAAGTGCTTGGATATGTAAAAGGATCAACAGTACAAACTAAAAACATTGGAAAAGACATTTTAGCGGGATTAAAAACGTTAATTGGTGGTGAGATTCATTCTTACACAGAAATGATGACAGAAGCAAGACAAATCGCCACAGAGAGATTACTAAAAGAAGCAGATGAGATGGGTGCTGATGCGGTATTATGCTTTAGGCTACAAACATCACAAGTGATGGGTGGCGCAGCTGAAATTATTGCATACGGTACTGCGGTTACCTTTAAGAAATGATGACATCATTACATAAGATGGAACAGACACCTAAAATACTAACCATTGTTGGGTTAGTATTTGAGGGACTGTCTGTCACAGTTATGAGTCTTTTCGCTTGGATGCTTGCTCAGTTCACTGATTCGCGTTTATATGATCTTATTGAACAAGATTCAACACCTGAAGAAATGGCAGATGTTGAAGCGGTGTTTGATATACTTCAAACGCCAATTATTGTCTTGGCTATTTTAATGGGGACATTACTTCTCATCAATCTATTTCTATTTACAAGACTAATCAGAGGAAAATATAACGCGGAAACAGCCAAAAAAGTCTATCTTTATCAAGCTATTATCGGTGGCGTTAATATGATGTTTAACCAAGTCACAGGCATTGTTTATTTAATTTCTGGTGTGATGGGCTATGGTGGCCATAAAGAACTGACAAAGCGTGATATTCGAGACGGAATTTAGGAGGAATTATGGAAGGACTAGAAACACTTATTGACATCTTACCATTATTATTACCGGTATTATTAATTGATTTGGGTGTTCGCATCTATGCGATTGTTGATCTTGTCAACCCCGATCGAGTTGTCACAATAAATAATAATAAGATTGTGTGGATATTAATAGTAGCATTGGTTAATTTTGGTGGGTTTATTTACTTATTATTTGGGAGAAAAACATGAAATCGGCTATAAAGATAACAAACTTAACAAAGTATTATGATGACTTTTTAGCCTTAGATCATATTGATTTAACCGTGAACACTGGGGAAGTGTTTGGCTTCATTGGAAAGAATGGGGCAGGAAAAACAACAACAATTAATCTAATATTATCATTACTACATAAAGATGATGGAGAGATTAGTATATTAGGTGAGCAGATTAAAGATGATCGGAACTATAAATATGATATCGGATATGTACCTGATGTACCTGTATTCCCTCATTATTTAACAGCGGAAGAATATCTAATCTACGCTTGTGAGATGTTAGATTATCCTGTTGATAAGCAAGCGATACAAGATATATTATCATTTGTTGGACTAGACGAGACAACCAAACAAGTAGGAAATTATTCACGGGGAATGAAACAACGCTTAGCCATTGCTCAAGCGTTAGTGCATGATCCTAAAATACTTATTATGGATGAACCCACTAGTGCACTTGATCCTATTGGGCGTAAAGATGTCTTAGACATTATTACGAAATTAAAAGGCAAAAAGACAATTTTCTATTCAACCCACATCTTAGAAGATGCGGAAAAAGTTTGTGATCGTATTGGACTGATTGATCATGGTCAGATTAAGTTAGTAAAATCAATTGATGCGATTAAAACAGATTACATTCAACCTATGATGATAATTGATACAAAGGATAATCAACAATTAGAAGATATCTTGAGTAAACTAGACTATGTGAAACAGTATCGTTCACACCATCAAGGTGTCTTAGTCGAGTTAAGTGATGATTTGAGTGACAACACCTTATTAACAGAACTTGTTCAACACGATATTATCATTACGCGGTACATTCCATATTTACCAACGTTAGAGGATGTTTTCATTGAGGTGACATCATGAGTAAACTCTTAAAATATGATGTATTATTCTTAAGACGGACAGCCAAAGTTATTGTCTTTCCGGCATTAATTGTCTTAATTTCAATTATATCGCCATTAACGGCAAAATATATGAATCAAATATTGGCATCATTCCTTGAAGGAAGTGGCGTTCAGATTGATTTTCCTGATCCTGTCGCACTCGATAGTTATGTACAATATATCAGTGATTTAAATGAAATAGTCTTACTTGTTGTGTTGTTTGTGTCGGTTAGTATTTTCATTCGGGATAAAACAAAAGACTTAATGCCACTCATTTTCAGTAAACCGGTATCTCGCACAAAATATTTGTTATCTAAGTATATTAGTTTTAGTACCCTCTTATTTGTTAGTTTATTGCTTGGTTACTTAGTCTTCACGTATTACACCTATGTCTTATTTGACAAGGTCTTCTTAATAGAAGGATTGGTAGCATTACTGGTTTATTTCCTTTACCTATTGTTTTTAATGAGTATAGCGCTTGTGATGAGCGTTCTGTTTAGAACTTATATCATGGCTATTCTCATGACGTTCTTAGCGTATATTGGGTTTAGTATTCTTTCAATATTTGAAAATGTGAATATCTTGGAGTACTTCCCTAATCTCTTAAATAACTATGGGATATCCTATATCTCACAAGGAGCACTACCTGAGGGTATGGGGATAACCATCCTTGTAGCAATACTCTTTACAGGAGGGCTACTGTATTTATCAATCCTACTCTTTAACCATCAAGAGATTCATTCGTAACAAACAAAAACACTTACTCCTCAAAGTAAGTGTTTTTTATACAAAAAAGGTAACATACCGAAGTATATTACCTTTTAAATTATGTCGTTTTAATTAACGATCAATTGACATTCTAGTGAAGTCAACAGAACCTAATACACTACGACCCCAATCGATAACTACATCAGATACTAACATAGTATCAGTATAGTGATAAACTGGAATGATCGGCATATCATTCATAAATACGGTTTGTGCTTCATATAATTTGTCAAAGTGAGTAGCTGGGTCTGTAGTAGACGTCGCTTCTGATAATAACGTGTCAAACTCATCATTGTAATAGTTTGGATCGTTATATGCGTTATTTGATTCAAAGATACTTAATAATCCAACTGGATCCATAAAGTCAGTTAACCATCCACCGCGAGCGATGTCAAAGTCACCTGAAGAACGTGTATCTTGGAATACAGCCCACTCTTCGTTTGCTAAGTTAATTGTGAAACCTAAGTTATTTTCCCAAGCTTCTTGAACTTTAGTAGCAACGAATTCATGACCTTCAGACGTGTTATAAAGTAATGTTTCGCCTTCTAATTCTGTACGTAATTTAGCAACTGGATCAGCTTCATTAGGGAATAATTCAGCTGCAGCTTCAGCGAATAATGTGACTGCGTCGTCATAGTTACCGTCATCAGTAACCATACCGTACATACCAGCAGTTTCAAAGAAGTCATTACCATTGTGATCTTTAAAACCAGGAGGTACGAATCCACCAGCAGGTACTTGTCCAGCACCTAATCCTTCAGTAATGTCTTCACGGTTAATTGAATAA
>JAASSV010000135.1 GCA_021767685.1 Caryophanales bacterium
CCCCTTGAATGATTGGATAAGTTACGGTTTTATTATTGATCGTTAATCGTGGTAACTTCATTAAATCATACCGCCATTAACACTTAGGACTTGCCCTGTAATATAGGCAGCATCATCACTTGCTAAGAAAGTGACTGCATGCGCAATATCGCTTGGTTTACCAAAATGTTGTAGGGGGATTTGACTCATATAACTTTTACGCACGTCTTCTGATAACGCTTCTGTCATTTTTGTTTCAATAAATCCTGGGGCAACCGCATTGACGCGAACACCACGTAGACCTAATTCTTTACTTAGTGATTTTGTTAATCCAATAAGACCCGCTTTAGATGCGACATAATTACTTTGACCAGGATTACCAATAATCCCCACAACACTAGAAATATTAACAATGCTACCGCTGCGTTGTTTCATCATTACTCGCGCAGCACTTTTTGCCATATTCCAAGCCCCTTTCAAGTTCACATTAATGACTTGATCGAACTCATCTTCTTTCATGCGGATAATTAAGTTATCACGTGTTATTCCACTATTGTTAACCAGTACATCTAATTGACCATATTCTTTCTTAACGTCTTTCACCATAGTTGTACACGCTTCAAGGTCAGTGACGTCTGTGTGATACGTCATCCCCTTACCACCAAGTGTTTCTATTTCTTTTACGACTGCTTTTGCAGCTTCTTCATTAACAATATAGTTCACCACGACAGTGGCTCCTTGGTTACCAAACGCAAGCGCTATCTCTTTACCGATACCTGAATTTGCGCCAGTAATCAATACTACTTTATCTTTAAATTTCATTCTGTAACGCCTCCAATACGTCATTTAATGATGATTTATCATACACTGCTTTTGTTGGTAGTTTTCGATTAATCCGTTTTACCATATTACATAATACAGGTTTAGGTCCAACTTCAATTAAGAGATCAAGATCATCATTCTTTTCTACCATAGGATAAAACATAACTGATGATGTGATTTGTTTTACCATATTGTCTTTGATATCCTCAGCTAATCTATCTCCTGTGACATTTACATATAATGCTTTTGATGGTAACCCTACCTTAACTTCTTCTAAGTACTCCGCAAACAGATCTGCGGCATCTTTCATTAAAAACGAATGGAAAGCACCTGTAGTCGGTAACATGATTGCACGTTTGGCTCCGTTTTCTTTAGCTAACTCACTAGCAGTTTCAACGGCTGTTTTTGTTCCACTGATCACAAGTTGCCGCGGTGTATTATAATTTGCAATAACCACATCATCCATCGTTCCAATTAGTTCTTCTAACTTAGGCGCTTTTAGTCCAATCAATGCACACATACTCCCGGGATGGTTAATCGCGGCTTCTTGCATTAAACGGCCACGTTCTTTGAGTAAACGAATCCCTGTTTCAAAATCAAAGACACCGGCATCATACATTGCTGCATATTCTCCTAGACTTAATCCAAATGTCACATCAGAAGAAACACCATGTTCCTTCAAAAGCGTAAGTATTGATACTTGCATCAAGAAAGTGAGCGGTTGAATTTTTGCCGTATCGCTAAATGTCTCTTCGGTGTTTAGGGCAACTTCAGGATCATATCCCAAGATAGTTTCTGCTTGCTTATAAAGTGTTTTTACACTTTCATACTCAAGCAAAGAACTCCCCATACCAACGGTTTCGCTTCCTTGACCTGTAAACATGATACCAAGTTTCATAATATCCCTGCTTTCACATAGTGACTATCTTCATAGATACTTGCTAAGATGTCTTTAATTGGACGAATTGTCTTAACCATACCAGCACTTTGTCCAGCCATAATACTACCTTCATCCATATTGCCATCGAAAACAGCTTTCCGTAAACTCCCTAATGTGAGTTTTTCAAGTTCTTCTAGTTTCACATTTTTATCTTCTGTTAGTTTTAAGTATTGTTTTGCCATTTTATTCTTAATCACACGCACAGGTGCGCCTGTGTTACGCCCTGTCACAATTGTGTCAGTATCTCTTGCTTTTACAATACGTTCTTTATAGTTTACATGAATTGGGCATTCATCACTTGCAAGTAAGACAGTCCCAATTTGAATACCACTAGCACCAAGGCTAATAGCAGCATCAAAGCCACGGTGATCTGCAATACCCCCAGCCGCAATGACTGGAATATCCACCGCATCAACGACTTGAGGAACTAAGGTAAACGTTGTTATTTCCCCAATATGACCTCCTGCTTCTGTCCCTTCAACAATTAAGGCATCGACACCTTTACGTGCGAGTCGCTTTGCATAAGCAACTGATGGTACGACTGGGATAACCTTTATTCCAGCATCTTGCCATTTTGTTAAATAGATTCCTGGATTACCGGCACCAGTAGTCACAACACGAATCCCTTCTTCTATGACCAAATCACTAATTGCTTCGGCATGTGGACTCATCAACATAATGTTGACACCAAATGGTTTATCTGTTAGTTCTTTTACTTTATGAATTTCTGTGCGGACTTTATCAACATCCCAACCGCCGCATCCAATTAAGCCAAAGCCACCAGCATTACTGACAGCAGCACATAATTCAGCAGTTGCAATATTTGCCATACCCCCTTGAATAATGGGATATTTTGTCCCTAATATTTCTGTTAATGATTTCATGTTATCACCTATAAGTTAATCAAAGCGCCACCATATGTGAAGCCACCACCAAAGGCAACAGTCACAAAGGTATCCCCAGGTTTTATATGTCCCTTACGAATTGCTTCATCAATCGCAATTGGTACACTGGCTGCTGATGTATTTCCATAATTTTGAATATTAACATACATTTTATCCATTGGAATATCAACATCTTTGCTCGCTTTTTCAATAATACGCTTGTTTGCTTGATGCGCAATAACATAATCAATATCTTCTTTATCTAGCTGATTACGTTCTAATAACTGATTAATCGTACTTGGCATAACTCTAGTCGCAAACTTAAATACCTCACGACCATTCATATGAATATGGTCTTGTTGCGATATTTTATTTACTGATGGGTCTTTTAAGTCTGGACTATCACAAATTAAGTGACCTTCAGTATCGCTTCGACTTCCGACAATAATATCTTTTATACCTGGTTTCTCACTTTTAGAAATGACCATTGCACCAGCACCATCACCAAATAATACACAAGTGTTGCGATCAGACCAATCGGTTAAACGGGTTAATGTCTCAGCACCCACAATTAAAATGTGGTCGTATGCTTCACTTTTAATTAGTTTATCTGCAAGGTTTAACGCATAGACAAACCCACTACATGCAGCATTAATATCAAAGGTTGGTATTTCTTTGAGATTTAAACGTTGTTGTAGTAAGTTACTAACACCTGGAAACGCATGATCAGGTGTGACTGTCGCAACAATCACCATATCAATATCATCAATAGTTACAGATGATGCTTCCAGGGCTTTTAAAGAAGCTTGTTCAGCTAAATCAGTGGTTGTTTCAGTGACACTAATATGACGACGTTTAATTCCTGTACGTGATGAAATCCACTCATCATTTGTTTCAACAATCTTCGCTAAATCATCATTTGTTAGGACCTTCGGTGGCACAGCGTGCCCAGTACCATTTATTTTTGTATATCTCATCGTTTAACTCCTCCTAAATTGTCATAATTGAAGCGCTGGAAGAACCCAATTTCACGGTACTTTTTATAGCGTTTCTGAAGTAACTCGTTCTGATTATAAATCGATAACATATCGAGTCCTTGTACAATCGCTTGTTTGGTACGTTCAAATGTCTGAATAACATCATAATGAGCGCCACCAATTGGCTCTTCAATAATACGATCGATAATCCCCAGTTCTTCTAAATCGTAACTTGTTAATTTCATACTCTCAGCTGCTTCACTTGCTTTTGATGCATCTTTCCATAATATTGATGC
>JAASSV010000136.1 GCA_021767685.1 Caryophanales bacterium
AAACCCAATCTTCAAGATAATCAGTAATGGCTACGCTTTGAAGTTCGTCGATTTGTGGGACAATACCAATGTTGCACCACTCATACGTATTGTGCATGACGTTTTGATCGAACTGATACTTAAATATATAGACACGATCGGCTTCAATCGCATGACCTATTTTTTCTAACGACATATTCACAAGACGATCAAAATCATTATAAGGTACATTAATAAAAGAACTTGCAATATCAATTATAACTGATTGGATATTGTATGAGGTTTCTAGTCTATTTTTTATTGATGTTTCATCTGTGATATCCCGGCTAATTGAAATGATACCTTGAGGGTTATCAAATTGATCAAATGTAGGCACTCTTGTGGATGCGAAAACTTTATCACCATGATTTGTTTCTACTGTGATCGTGCGTTTAACAGGCGCATGTTTTTGATAAGCCTCATCATCAAGGCGGCGAATATCTTTAACACTTTGTTCTGAGTAGACATCAGTGATATGTCGACCAGTGATGGTGTTGAAGGACTTATTATAGAGATCATTGACATCCTTAGAGACAAATTGAAAAATTTCATCCGTCGTCTTATACGCAACATATTCAGGAATTGCATCAAATATCTGACGATAAATCGTAATGTTATCCTCAATTGTTTTTGCTTCTTGTAAGGCGGTAAATAAATTATTTAATGCAATATTTGTTTTCTCATCAAACCGACCAATGATACACACTTGATATGTTTCGTTGTAAGCATATAAGTGTAGCGAAAAGGAATGGTGATGTGTATAATTGAAGGTTTTATTTTCTTTAATGGCTTGTTTTATGTATGGTATATATTGTTTGGGTGATAGTTCCTCGTAGGTATGGGTAGTATCATTAAAAACATCCACAGCAATTAGGCCGTCAATTACTTTAATTAAGGGGATGATTATTCTTAACGATTCTTTCATAGTATCCCTACTCTACCAATGTTTTCATATGATTTCTTAGTATTGTTGTGAGTAATGAGAGGGTCTTTTTATCATCTTCATCAAAAACATCAAATGCTTTTTGAACAATTTCATTGTGAACTTGTCGATAGTGTTTAAGAATCTCATTACCTTGTTTTGTTAGCTCAACATAGACACGTCGTCGATCACTAGGGTCTGTAGCGCGGAAGATAAACTGTTTTTTCTCAAGTGTCTTTAAAGCAATACTTACTGCCGAACGTGTGGTATCCATCCGTGATGCTATTTGGCTAGATAAGTTACTTTTTTCTTTTTTAAGATCTGCGATTACCATAATGATTCGTGCTTCATTTAACGAGATATCTTCTTGAGTCAGGATGTGTAATGCATTTTCTTCATAGTGTTTTAAGTTCTGTAAAATATCTTCAATAAATGTAAAGTAAAAATGATACGTTTCATCCATCATTGTACCTCCGAAATAATAGTTTAGTTACTTAATAATTATATCTTAAATATATTTATTAGTCAAAAAAAATAAGGACTGCTCTCCTTATTCTTCAAACTGATAACGGATGTACTCTAGACTAAATATTAATAGGCCTCCAACAACGAAAAAGAAGATACTAAAATTACTTAGTTGTAATGTCGCCATTGCAGGGTCAATTGTTTTCGGACCGACTACTACAGCATATAAAGATCCAATCATTAGTCCGATAATGGTATATATTGTTTGTGATCGATAGTGATGTAAAGCGTAGTTCACTAGTCGAATCGTGATAACAATTCCTAATAAGACACCGATACCAAAGAAAATAAGTGTTGGTAATACGGTAAAGTTAAATCGTAAGAATTGATCAATGCTCGATATAATGAGTTGATACAACCCGAGAATCAACAAGACAGTAGATCCAGAAATCCCTGGAAGAATCATTGCGCTAATCGCAATCATACCTGCAAGTAATATATATAGGTATTGTGCGTTTGATGTGAGGGTAAGTTGATCCGTTGTTCCTGAGTGAATGAACGGGTTATAATAACTAATTAGTACCACAAGTAGAATCCCTAAGATAGCAAATATGACATGGGCATACTGTTTTGATATTATAGGGTGTTCTTGTTTTATTATTAATGGTATTGCCGCGAGGATTAATCCTAAAAATAGAGATGATATTTGATAGATATGGCTTTCGAAAATAGAGGCAATAAATAAAACACTTAGTACGATTCCAACGCCCCATCCTAGTGCTAATTTACTAATAAACTTGAGTGCGTTTAACTTAGCGGCTTTATTACCATGTAATAGGTCATGAACAGATTCAATTAAGCGATCATAAAAGCCCATTACAAAAGCGATAGTTCCTCCAGATACGCCTGGAATACTATCGGCTAGTGCCATGAAAAACCCGCGAATAAAATTAAGTATTATCATTGTTGTCATCCTTTTTCGTCTTTGTCATTTCTTTAAAGCCAACCACAGTCATATGTTTTGTAATATCACTAAATGGAATAATAAGGCCGATTAATCCAATCAATAAATGCGTGAAACTCATACTACCATATAGCGTTAACGGTAGATCAACATTGTGATAGTTGATATGGCCAACCACGAACTCAGAGTCACCAATGTTACTCGATAAAATATACGTAATACCATCACTAGTTGTGCTAACGTGAGTTAACTCTTTTTTGTAATCAATTAAATTTGGAAAGAATTGTTTGGGTTCATAGGTGTCAATGTATGCAATATGATCACCGCTTGCGTTAACGACATCAACATGATTTATATCGTCAGTTGACGGGATGAAGTATCCATACCCATTGGCGCTAAATGAAATCCAATTTTGTTTTCCTCGAATAGATTTCGTCACTGTATCATTAGGAGATTGTATTGTAAAAATCGTTTCGTTCGATACTTCTTTATAGTTTGCACTGTACATTGTTTGTGTTGATTGTGCATAGGAAACAAAGTGATTTGTTTTGTCATACGACACAGTTGTATCTGCATATAGGTAGTAGTTATCCGCTGTTTCATAAAATAACGTATCACTAATAGTTATTAACGAATCATATGGTAGATTTTCAAGATCGAGACTATCAACTTGTGTAAAACTATTGTTTTGATACTGATGTATATCATACGTATCTTCACCAGTTTTTACGTAGTAATGTAGGTAATCATTATGGTAAAAAACATTATCATAGGTATCTAAGATATTAGAATTAATTGTCCGAAGACTTGTATTATCATCAGTTGTAATTTCCCATATACCGTGATGACCAAAAAGAATCACCGAATCATCAATAACATAAAAAACACGACTATAGGCATTCCCGTAAGGATATGGGGTGCTACCTTGAGTGTCAGAAATAGATATCTCTTGTACCTCATGATTAGCTTTGTTCAGGATATAAAGTGTTTCATTGTTGCGAATACGGCCATCATAGAGATAAATCACATCATCAGTGTCATGGAAGTGTGTGATTGTATCAATATCAAGTGTATCAATATCGATAGTGTATTCTTCACTAACTGAAAACTTTTGATTATTAATAAGCGTTGGGCTATAATCTTCATATCTAAAATAAGGGATATTGTCATTTAAATTTAGACTGTTCTTTAGTTGTGGCATCGGATAGTTGAGAAAGATAAACTGCCCGATAATAAGACCTACTATAATCCAAACGATCGCAGCTGTACCAAATGAAGCAATTGAAAATTGTAGTTTTACCCATTCAAAGAAATTAGATATTTCATCTTTAAAGTGCAGTGCTATGTAGTTTAGTAATAAGACAATGACAACACTAAGCGTAACTTGTAAGACTACATGTTGGAATCTGAAGATGGTTAGGAATACAAAAAAAAGACCAAGTGTTCTTAGAAAAAGAACAACATTATTCCT
>JAASSV010000137.1 GCA_021767685.1 Caryophanales bacterium
GCGCGGTGAAGAAATTCGCTTTTTTGGTAAATTTAAAAATCACCCGAAATATGGTAGACAGTATGTCGCAAGCCAATATGAAAAAATGGAAGAAACCTCAATCCCAGGATTGATAGAATATTTAAGCAGTGATTTATTTCCAGGTGTTGGGATCAAAACAGCGACGAATGTCGTCAATAAACTAGGTAAAGATACGATTAAGAAAATTATAGATGACAAAGATGTTTTAGAAGAAGTTCCAAGACTAAGTGATAAATTAATTGACGTCTTATATAATGGCCTTGTTGAAAACAAAGCCGCAGAACATACGTTAATCAAACTGTATAGTTACGGTATTGGACCAAAAATGGCAATGAAAATTTTCCATCACTATGGCGAAAAAACGATTGCGATTATTGAACAAAATCCGTATCAGTTAATGATGGATATTGATGGTGTTGGTTTTGAGCGTGCCGACAAAATAGCCAAAGAACTTGGCTTTGATGATAATCATCCATTACGTATTAAAGCTATGATTTTATACTTGTATCAATATATGGGAACAAACTATGGTCATACCTATCTAACGCGAGGACAGTTACTCGACTTTTTAGAGAATGCCTTAAATAAATCCGATGTTGTGATTGAAACAAGCGTTATTGAAACCTATATCGATGAGTTAATCAACGATAATGTATTTGAATCACACGAGGATGAAATCAGTTTAAAACAGATTTCATATGCCAGACAACATATCGTGAAAAAAGTGACAGAATTATGTCAAGAAACAGATAATACATTTACAGAAGACGAGATTAATGACACGATGGAACTGTTTGAACAGGTTCATGACATCACCTATACCAAAGAACAACGGCAAGCTATTCACAAAGCTATCAACAATAATCTGTTTATCTTAACAGGAGGACCTGGGACAGGAAAAACAACGATTATTGAAGGGATTGTATTTGTCTATAGTAAGTTACATGATATTCCAATCCTTTATGATAACCCGCTATTTGAGATTAAACTTATCGCGCCAACAGGGCGCGCGAGTAAACGGATGAATGAAGCAACCAAAGTGTATGCGCAAACGATTCATCGCTTTTTAGGGTATGGTTATGATGGGAAATTTACCCATGATAAAGATAATTTAGTTGACGCGAAAGTCATCATCATCGATGAAGCATCGATGATTGATGTCTATTTAGCTGCACAACTATTTCAATCTATCCCCAAGGATACGAAAGTGATTCTTGTTGGGGATAAAGATCAGTTGCCAAGTGTGGGTCCTGGACAAGTACTCAATGATTTGCTAGGGGTTAGAGAGATTCCATCAATGTCCTTAACCACTATTTTTAGACAAGCAAAGAATTCACATATCATTGACTTGGCGTACCATATCAATCAAGGGAATATCCCACATGATTTAATGACGGTGTATGATGACCGTATGTTTGTCAAAGAGCGTAGTGATAGTTTTCAACCACGAATGATTAAAAGTCTTCATTATTTAATCGACCAAGGCTATGATTTAACCGATGATATTCAAATCCTTATTCCAATGTATCGCGGGGTAACCGGGATTGATGCGATTAATAGATTAGTACAAAAGACATTCAACACCGGTAAAGGTTTCACGGTTGAACATGGTGATAGACATTTTAAAACTGGCGATAAAGTGATTCAGTTATCGAATCAAGTGGAAGATAATATTATGAATGGTGATCAAGGGACAGTCATAGGGGTAACTAAAGACAGTAATGTGATTGTCAGTTTTGATGGCAATGAAGTTACCTATACCAAAGGGGATCTCATTCACTTAAAACATGCGTATGCAATGAGTATTCATAAAGCCCAAGGTAGTGAGTATAAAGTGGTCGTCTTACCGATTTTTAGAAACTATTCGATTATGTTAAAGAAAAAACTATTATATACCGCAATTACCCGGGCAAAAGAGAAACTTGTTATTATGGGGGACCCAGAAGCTCTTAAGTATGGTGTTGAACATTTAGAGTCAGCTCGTCAAAGTAAACTAAACTCAGCGATTACCGCTGCCTTTAATGATGACAATAATACTGATGATAGCAAAGAAACACCAGCAGTTTCAAACGCTGAGATCATTGATGACCCAACCATTCCGTTTGATACGTTAGGAGAAACGTTAGGTGGCTTAAGCCCATATGACTTTTTAAAAGACTAATTCAGTTGCATTCCCCACATATTTTTAGTATAATACTTATGAAATCGTTGATGAAGCCGAGTAATGTAATTGTCTATCCAAGAGAGTTAGTGGTTGGTGGGAACTAACATAGACATTATATGAAGCTACTTCTAAGAGGCGTTAATCGCGCCCGCATGCTTTGCGTTAACAAGTGAGAGTGCTAGTAGAATACTAGAACTAAGGTGGTACCACGGAAAGTCTTCGTCCTTAATGATTTAAGGGCGATTTTTATATATTTAAGGAGTGACACATGATGAAACCATTATCGACTTATGAGATTCGTAAAATTTGGCTTGAGTTCTTTAAAGAACACGGACATGACGTTGAAGAAAGTGCCAGTTTAATTCCTAATAATGATCCAACATTATTATGGATTAATGCTGGAGTTGCCCCATTAAAGAAATACTTTGATGGATCGATTATTCCGAAGAATCCGCGGATTGTCAATGCCCAAAAGTGTATTCGTACCAATGATATTAATAACGTAGGAAAAACAGCACGTCACCATACCTTCTTTGAAATGCTAGGTAATTTCAGTATCGGTGATTATTTTCGTGATGAGATCATTCCTTGGGCATATACCTTATTAACAGACAAAGCTTACTATGGTATGGACAAAGAGAAATTATACTTTACCGTATACCCAGATGATGAAGATACCATCAAGGCATGGTTAGATGTTGGTGTATCACGTGATCACATCATTAAATGTGAACATAATTTCTGGGAAATTGGGGAAGGACCATGTGGTCCAGACACAGAAATCTTTTATGACCGTGGCGAAGCTTACGGTAATGTAGGACTGGATGTCATTGAACACGATATTGAAAATGATCGTTATATTGAAATCTGGAATATTGTGTTTTCACAGTTCAATGCCAAAAAAGGATTAGAGAGAGAAGACTATCCAGAACTCCCAAGTAAAAACATTGATACGGGAATGGGACTTGAACGGATGGCATGTGTCATGCAGGGTGTTGATACAAATTATGAAACAGACATCTTTATGGCTTTAAACGAAAAGATCAGTGAAATTAGTAAGATTGAGTATACTGGTCAAATGTCGTTTAAGGTTATTGCTGATCATATTAGAACGGTCACATTCGCCGTCGCAGATGGGGCTATTTTATCAAATGAAGGGCGTGGCTATGTCCTTAGACGTCTGTTGAGACGCGCGGTAAAACACGGTAAGCAACTTGGCATCAATAAAGCGTTCTTATATAAGTTGGTCGATACTGTCATTGATAAAATGGGTACCTATTACACTTACTTAAGCGATCACAGCGACATCATTAAAAAAGTGGTTAAAAAAGAAGAAGTGAAGTTTTTAGAAACCTTAACTCAAGGTGAAAAATTACTTGAAGAATTGATTGATGAGGCAGATGATAATACCATCACAGGAAAAGATGCCTTTAAGTTATATGATACTTACGGATTCCCGATTGAACTGACCATTGAACTTGCGGAAGAACACGGGTTTGTGGTTGATGAAACAGGATTCCAAGAAGAAATGCAAAAACAAAAAGAACGGGCACGTAATGCCCGTAAAGATACTGTCAGTATGAAAGA
>JAASSV010000006.1 GCA_021767685.1 Caryophanales bacterium
CATGAGTTGATGTGACTAGTCCACCATTATAATTGATAATGGGTGTCTTTAAACCAAGTTCACGATGAAATGGTTCGCTACTGCGGTAAGGTCTCCCCGTTGCAATAACAATCGTATGGCCATCGGCCTTAAGTTGTCTTAAATAGTCTTTTGTTTCCTTAGAAATCGACTCCCAATCATGTAATAAGGTACCATCTAAATCTAAGGCGAATAAGTATTTTTTCATGTAAATCACCTCTAATATTATGACACATTTGACTTTTTTACACAATACTTATGATAATTATGTTATAATGATATGTAGTGAGGAGGGAAAACCATGTTTGACTTTTCCTTAGGTGGTTTTACCAATTTCTTTTTTGGTATGATTACCGGAATATTTTTGTTTACTGCGACAATGGTTTACCTTATTGTACGAGGTAAAAATGTAGATGTTTCTGACATCACACGTCCTCAGGTTGAGGTGAATGATGAGGAACTTAAACAACTCATTATAGGTCGTCAGAAAAAATTGAAACGTAGTTTAAAATTAAATCGTGATAGTGTGGCAAAATTAACCTTTGATATTAGTTATGAGCTGATTGAAGAAATTGCACGCTATTTTTTTCCAAATTCAAAGTATCCAATGATGGAGTTAAGTGTTCATGAGTTAATTTCACTCAATCATTATATTAGTAATCGTATTGATGATATTTTAGATAAACCGATACTCAAAAACACAAAGAATATTCGTGTGACGAATATTATGAAAATGTATGACAAAAAGAAAATGGTCGAAGAAAGTCGTGCCATGAAGTGGACGAAAAAGTACAAAGTAGGAAAAATTTTAAAATATGGATCAATGGCAGTTAATGCAGTTAATCCTGTTTATTGGTTCCGTAAGTTAGTAATCAATACATCAATAGATGTTATTACACGAAAAGTGTGTGTTGTGATTATTGGTGTTGTTGGTGAGGAAACAGTTAAAATTTATTCTAAAAAAGTCTTTGATGAAGACCATGATCTTAACTTGGTTGATGACCAAGTTGAGAGTTACTTACAAGGAGGAGACGATGACGATGAAGAAGATCTCGACGCTTAAAGAGTTTTATAACGCGATAGAAACACATGATGAAGTTGTCACATACTGGCATACAAAATGGTGCCCAGATTGTCTTGTGATCAAACCACATTTACCGCGATTAGAGAGTGAGTTTGCGGATATTGTTTTTCTTGATATTGATCGCGATGAACTGATTGATTTAGCGAAACATTTAGAAGTCTATGGTATTCCAAGTTTTATTGCCTTTAGTCAAGGTGAAGAAGTAAATAGATTAGTTAACAAGCAAAGAAAATCATATGATGAAGTAAAAACTTTTATTCAAAATAGTCTGACATAATAGGGGTGATGGGATGTTATTCTTTAAGAAAAAACGTAAACTTGTTGTAACTGAACGGTCTGAGGATACCGTTCCTTTTGAAATACCCGAAATTATTGAAGAGAAAGAACCCTATAAAAAAGAGAATTTTGTTAGTCCGATTTTTGGTCGTAAAGTGAAAGATGATGTCGTAATCCCTAATCCATATAAACGTGAAGGGGATGTCGATTTACAGTTTGATAGTTTCCGTACACATCCAAAAATGAGTAAAGAGGAAATGATCAAACGATATGGGACTGCTTATCCAGAGTTTGATTTAGTCAAAGGGCGTAATTTGAAAGAAGCCATGGATGCTCAAAGCCGGAGAAAACAACAAAAAGGATTAACTGAGACAACACCTCAAAGAGAAGAAACACAATATGAGAATCAAGAGGTGCCACAGCAACCAGTACGTAAGACAAATATTACAGACTTCTTTGATCGAAAGAATCAAGATAAAACAACACATTATGAGAAAGAAGAGAAAACACCTAAACCATTAGAAACCACACAACCTGAACCAACACATAAGACCCCTGTTACAACAAAACAAAAAGAGGAAAAAGTAAACAATAATTCAACCAGACAATCATCTGGTAATTATACGTTACCGACGATTGATTTATTACAAAAACCTGAACGTAAAGTGACTAATAATAGTGAATGGTTAAATAAGCAAATTGATATCTTAAATGATACGTTTGAAGAGTTTAATATTGGTGCTTCAGTAAAAAAATATACAAAAGGGCCTACTGTTACCCGTTACGAAATTGCTTTAGATAGAGGCGTTAACGTTAAAAAAATAACAGGTATTGCGGATAATATTAAAATGGCTTTAGCCGCAAAAGAAATACGGCTAGAAGCGCCAATCCCTGGTAAGAATACAGTGGGGATTGAAGTGCCAAACGAAAAAGCTGACGTCGTACACTTTTATGATGTAGCTAAAAAAGATGCCTTTATAAATGCCTCGGATCCACTAACTGTCGCGTTAGGGATTGATATTGATGGGCATGGTGTCTTTACATCTATTCGTAAAATGCCTCACGGTCTTGTCGCAGGAGCGACAGGTAGTGGAAAAAGTGTATGTATTAATACCTTGTTAATGAGTTTACTTTTCAAGTACACACCGGACCAATTGAAGTTATTATTGATCGATCCTAAAATGGTTGAGTTAAGTGTTTATAATGAATTACCTCATTTGATAACCCCTGTAATAACCGATCCAAAGATTGCCATGGCAGGCTTAAAATGGGTTGTTGATGAAATGGAAAACCGTTTTGATACATTTGCTAAATATCATGTACGTGATATTATGGCATATAATAAATATGCTAAAAATGAAAATCTTGATGAGATGCCATTTATTGTTATTGTTGTTGATGAATTAGCCGATTTAATGATGGTATCGTCATCCAATGTTGAAGATGCAATTATGCGCTTAACACAAAAAGCACGCGCTTGTGGTATTCATCTAATTATTGCGACACAACGTCCAAGTACAGATGTTGTAAAAGGAACCATTAAATCAAATATTCCAACACGGATTGCCTTTATGGTATCATCACATGTCGATTCAATGACAATTATCGATGGTGCAGGAGCAGATAAATTACTAGGCCGTGGAGATATGTTATTCGTTGAGAGTGGAAAACCACATCATCGTGTCCAAGGTGCCTTTATATCAGACGAGGATATTCGCCGAGTCGCAAACTTTATCCGAGAACAAGGACCAAGCGATTACTTATTTGATGAAGCTGGATTAATAAAGAAAGTGACAACAGAAGTAGAAGCTGATGATTTAACGAAACCTGTGGCTTACTTCGTTGTTGCTGAAGAAGCAGCATCAATAAACAAAATTTCTAAAGAGTTTAAGATTGGTTTCAATCGTGCGCAACACATTGTTGAAACATTATTTGATATGGGTATTGTATCTGATAACGTTGGGTCACGTGCCCGTGATGTTCTTGTGACAAAAGAAGAACTCGATCAGATATTCAACTAAGGAGCTGACAGCATGAATCCACAACTACAGTTTGACCAAGAGACACAAGAGCAATTACAACATATCCACACGATTAGACGTAAGTTAATGGTGAAAGTTCCTCTTGTATTAGTAATAATTTTGATTCACCGGATCTTAGTATATATTGATCCTCATCAAGATTTTAATCCAACTTATACATTAGTCTTTGATTTGTTACTTGCATTAACGGTATTAATTGCCGTAACATATTTAGTTTATGACTATGCCATTAAAGAAACAGATTTAGAAAAAGCAATTCCATATCGGATGTATAAACTTTTTCACACAGTACTAGATTATATTGTTCTTATTCCATATTTAGTCTTTGTTATCACCATACTAAATATGTTCTTTGTTAGTTTTTCACCAATAAGTGGGGCATCAATGGCCCCATCATTTTCTGATGATGAAGCTGTTGTATTTTCACATATAACGCAAGAATATGACCGTGGAGATGTGGTCATTTTATATGAAGATAGTCTATCTGATCCGTATCTCATTAAACGTGTCATTGGATTACCAGGAGAAGTTGTTACAATTAAACTTGGTCGTGTTTATATCGATGATGTTTTATTAGATGAACCGTATATTGATGAAGATATTGTTGAGACAACATGCCTCCAGCCTGGTCAAGCCAGTTGTTCGTTTACTGTAGAAGAAGGCACATATTTTGTGCTAGGGGATAACCGTGATGGACACGCTCTAGTTTCTCAAACAACTGGATATTCAATAGATTCACGAACATTTGGGGTTGTTGAACAAGAGAATATATTTGGGAAAGTGATTTTTCAGTTTAAAGATTATAACGTATTAAATAGGTGATTTAAATGAAACAAATTCAATGGTATCCTGGTCACATGGCCAAGACTAAACGACAACTTAAAGAAAAAATGAAACAAATAGATGTGGTCCTTGAACTCGTAGATGCAAGGGCACCATTTTCTTCTATGAACCCAATTATTCCTGAAATCAGTCAAACTACACAACGTGTGGTAGTAATGAATAAAGCAGATTTAGCTGATCAGCAACATCTCGATCAGTGGCAGATTTTCTTTGCCAAGCAAGGGATTCCATCGATTTTTGTCAATGCCCAACATCAAAAAACAACACAAAAATTATATACATTAATTGATACTGTCACAGAAGATATTAGACACAAGGCCCAAGAACGCGGGATTAATGATCCTATTATTAGAATTATGATTGTAGGGATACCAAACGTTGGCAAATCAACCATTATCAATCAACTAGCAGGCAAGAAGAAATTAAAGATTGGTGATAAACCAGGTGTCACAAGACAAACACAGTTTATTACTGTTAAAAAAGGTCTAGAAGTTATGGATACACCAGGTATATTATGGCCGAAATTTGATGATGAAGCGATTGCTTTAAAACTCGCATTAATTGGGGCCATAAAAGATAGTATTTTACCAATTGACAACGTTGTTATTTATGGCTTAAACTACTTGATCGAACATAAGCCAGAAAAGTTAAAAACGCACTATGACATTGAACTCAGTGATGACATCGTTGAAGTGTTAGATAATATTGGTCGCGCAAGAGGATGTATTATGCGTGGTAATGAAATTGATTATGACCGAGTGTATAGTTTATTCTTACACGATTTTAGACACCTTAAGTTTGGTCCTTTATGTTTAGATGAGGTGACTGAACATGAGACAGTTTGAGACAAAATATATTAAACAAGGTTACCGGATTATTGCTGGAACCGATGAAGCGGGTCGTGGTCCGTTAGCTGGACCTGTTGTCGCAAGTGCGGTTATCCTTGATGAACATCAACCAATAAAAGGATTAAATGATTCTAAACAGTTAAGTGAAAAGAAACGGAATCTGTTATATGATGAAATCACATTAAAAGCTAAAGCTGTTGCGACGGTCTTTATTGATCCAAAAGAAATTGATCAAATCAATATTTATCAAGCGAGCAAAAAAGCTATGTGTGAAGCCATCAATCAACTTGATATCCAACCACAAGTTGTGTTAAGTGATGCGATGCCGTTAGTTCTAAACGATATCATTTGTGAATCAATTATTAAAGGGGATACACTCAGTGAAAGCATTGCGGCAGCTAGTATTATCGCAAAAGTATCACGCGATCGCTATATGATTGAACAAGCAGAACACTATCCTGACTACGGATTTGAACGACATAAAGGTTACCCAACAAAGCAACATTTGAACGCCCTCAAGGTGTATGGTGTAACACCGTTACATAGAAAATCTTACAAACCTGTGAAAGATCAAATCAATCAACAAATGAAACTTCATTTATAAGCCCAAATAGGGCTTTTTTTATGTTGAAAACAGGGAATTTTCATTGTATAATAGGGAGAATAATAAGGAGGAGATATCAATGACATTACGTAAACAAGAAGGAATTAGTAATACATAATTTTTAACATTGGACAAAGATATCAGGAGGTAACATGTTAGGTTGGAAAGACTTAAGCAATTATGATTTTTATGTAGTAACATTATTAGAATCCATTCAGATCGAGTGGATGCTTCGGTATAAAGATACACAAGCATTAGGTGTGTTATTACATCATTACCCAAAAGTGAGTTGGGTATTAAAACAAAAAGCACCACAGTTAAAAACAACGTTAGAAGAACTAGAACAAACGCATCAAGAGTTGCCAGAAAATACCACATTAAGAGCATTAGAACAAGCGTTTATTCAATCACTTGAAGATTGGGTTATTTATGTCACTGATCCGAATATATATGATCAGTTATCGTTTAATCAGTGGGATGATGATGAGTTATTATCATTAACTGATTTTACGAATAAAACAGTGATAGATGTTGGGAGTGGAACAGGGTCACAACTTTTCCGTATGGCGCCAAAGGCAAAATATGTCTATGCCGTTGAACCAATCGGTCATCTGAGACGTTTTATCAAAGCAAAAGCAACAGAAAAAGGGTATGATAATATTTATATCACAGATGGATTACTCACTGAGATTCCGTTTCATGATTCTTTTGCGGATATTACCGTTACTGGACATGTGTTTGGGGATGCAAAAGAGGAAGAACTTAACGAGTTAACGCGCGTGACTAAACCTGGCGGTATGATTATTCTCATGCCAGGAAATAATGATGAAGATAATGATACACATCAGTTCTTAATTGAGAATGGCTTTGCGTATGGACGGTTTTTAGAACCAGGACCATCGCCATCACATGGATACAAACGAAAATATTGGAAAACAATATAATTAAAGGGACGCTTCGTCCCTTTTTTCTTTAGCCTTTAATAGGGGTATTTAGATAAATTATGATATACTAAGGTTATTAAAGAAAGGAGTTTTAATATGGAGGAACCAAAACAAGAGCTTAAGCGCTCAATAGGGTTATTTGGAGGGGTATCTATTCTGACGGGAATTATGGTTGGATCAGGTATCTTTTTTATCGGGTCATATGTATTAATACGAACCAACTTCTCAACAGGGACAAGTTTATTTGTCTGGTTAATAGGCGGACTTATTACCTTAATGTATGGTTTAATTTATGCGGAGCTTGGGGCAATGATGCCAAAAGCTGGTGGATATTATGTGTACTTGCGTGAAGCCTTTGGTAAGCCTGTCGCATTTCTTAGTGGGTTCATGAACTTCACCTTGGCATCAAGTGGAAGTATAGCAGCTTTAGCGATTGCGTTTAGTTTAATCCTAAACAATATTTTAGGGTTGTTATTCGAAGTTCAATTATCAGGGGTTGTGATGAGTCTTATTTCGATTACCGCCATCATTGGGTTATCGGTACTGAACTATTTTGGTATTAAACTGGGAACACTTGTTCAAAAAGCCTTTTTAGTTATTAAAGCGATTCCGATACTATTGATTGTTATCTTAGGCCTATTCTTAGGGACAAACGGCGTATCACTCAGTTTAGACTTTGCCGGGTTATCATTCTTTGAGTCTTTAACAATGATTGGATATGCAGTGATTGCGACATTTTGGGCGTATGAAGGATGGACAAATTTAAACAATGTGGCTGGAGAAGTAAAACATCCAGACCGTAATTTACCTCTATCATTAATCATCTCAATTGGATCAGTGACATTATTATATGTCCTTTATCAATTTTCAACTTTCCGCGTCCTTTCTGTGGGAGAAATACAAGCAATGATTGATGGTGGCAATATCTATACCGGGATTAATGCTGGATATGTGTTGCTAGGTAATGTTGGTATGTATCTTGTTATGATTACCATGCTACTGAGTGTATTAGGCGCATTGAATGGTGCGATTATCGTATTTCCACGTGTCTATTATGCAATGAGTAAAGATGGTGTTTTCTTCAATAAGTTTAAAACACTAGATCCTCAATATAAAACACCTGTATATGCCATTATTGGATCAGGTATCATGGCTATATTATTACTTGTTTTCGGCTTAGATGATTTAATCTCATTAGTTGCGTTTGGTGGGTTACTCTTTAACGGACTAATCTTTGCGAGTCTCTTCATCTTCCGTAAAACAAAACCAGACTTAAAACGACCATATCGCGTTTGGGGGTATCCTGTATTACCTGCATTAGCCATTATTATAACGGTCTTATTACTTGTTGCGACATATGTTGAGAATTTACAGTCATCATTAATTGGGACAGGTTTTATTCTCTTAGGACTTCCAATTTACTATGGAATCGAGTATTATAAAAATAGAGGAAGTAAAGAAGAGTAAGAATGCCTAAGGAGGCTAATACATGCGAATGGAAAGTGACATAAAGTTAGATTTTAAAGATGTACTGATTCGACCAAAACGCTCGAATTTATCGAGTCGTAAAGAGGTTAGTTTAAAGCGTACGTATACCTTTAAACATAGTCATAAAGAATGGACAGGTATTCCGATTATGACAGCCAACATGGATGGTGTTGGAACACTGGAGATGGCGAATGAATTACAAAAACGACAACTCTTTACGTGTCTAGTTAAGACGTATGATGTCGCAGATTTAAAAGACTTTAATGTGAATCCTGATTATGTGGCTATCAGTACAGGGATTTCTAAAAAAGATTATAATAAAGTACGGGAAATTATCAAAAATCATCCAGAACTCTATTTTATTTGTATTGATGTGGCGAATGGATATTCTGAAAAATTTGGTGATTTTGTAGAAAATGTTAGAAATGATTTTCCTCATCATACGATTATCGCAGGGAATGTTGTTACGGCAGATATGACACAGGAGTTAATCTTACGTGGGGCAGATATTATTAAAGTTGGAATTGGACCCGGTAGTGTTTGTACAACTCGAATTCAGACCGGTGTTGGCTATCCACAATTAAGCGCAATTATGGAATGTGCAGATGCAGCTCATGGATTAGGGGCTCATATTATTGCCGATGGTGGGTGTACGTCTCCTGGTGATATTGCTAAAGCATTTGGTGCTGGGGCAGACTTTGTTATGTTAGGCGGAATGTTCGCAGGACATGATGAAGGTGGCGGAAACATTATTGAAAAAGTTATCCAAACCAAAGAAGTCGATCCAAAGACGAATAAACTTAAAACAGAAACAAAAAAATATGTAGAGTTTTATGGTATGAGTAGTGATACTGCGATGGATAAACATCATGGTGGAGTTGCAGAGTACCGTAGTAGTGAAGGAAGAACCGTCCGATTACCGTATCGTGGTAAGGTTGATGGGACAGTTAAAAATATCCTTGGAGGACTTCGTTCAACGTGTACTTATGTTTGGGTACCAACACTAAAACAATTATCGAAATGCACCACCTTTATTCGTGTGACAAAACAATACAATGATGTCTTTGAAGAATAATAAACTAATGCAATCCGTTATGGGTTGCATTTTTTTGACTAAAGTTGTTTAAAGAAACAATATGTTTGTGTTATTTTTTGAATAACTCAAACAAAACTCCTATTGCTTTTACTGACACAGTGTGTATGATAAAATATAAGTGGTGATTACATGATAACAACAATACTATTTGATATGGATGGCGTAATTACGAATACTGAAGGCTATCATTTTCAATCGTGGCAGGAAGCTTTCTCGATTGCGGATAAAAAGTTGACTGCTGATATTTATAGACAACATGTTCAAGCGAGGAAACATGAAGATGCAATTGGGCATGTACTAGACACTGAAGATTTATCCTTAATTCAAGATATATCGGATCATAAACGACGCGTTTATCGTAGATTAATTAATCAACAGGTTAAGGTATATAATGACACGATTAACCTTTTAGAACATTTGTATCAAAAAGACGTAACACTAGCCGTAGTTAGCGCATCATCGATGGCAAAAGAAGTCTTAGATAAAGCAGGAATTAGGCATTATTTTGATATGGTTATTGAAGGGACCAAAGATAATAATTTGCGAAACAAACCTCATCCCGACTTATATGAGTATGCGATGAAGCAACTCGATTCTAAGCCAGAAGAAACCCTCATCATTGAAGATTCTTTATCTGGAATTAATGCTGGTATTGCAAGTGGCGCTAATGTTATTGGTGTTGCTAGAGACAAGTTGAAAGAAATCAAACACGATCGATATAAGTGTGTCAATAAACTCACACTATCGACACTAGGAGGGACAATATGAAATGGATTGATCTAACTCATACAATTAAGAGTGACATGTCTCATTCACCATATGATGAGGCGTTAAGACTGCGTGAAATAAAGACAATTGACAAGGACTCATATTCCGATTCGTTCCTCGAAACAACAATGCATATTGGCACACATATAGATGCGCCAAGTCACATGATTAAGGGTGGTAAAAATATAAATGATTATCCAATTGATCACTTTATTGGTAGAGGTATCGTTTTAAATTTTGAAAATGAGAAAGAAATCACTTTGAGAGATGATGATAAGGACCGCGTTTCACCTGGTGATATAGTTATAATTCACACAAATCAGCATAAATCTTTTGATGATAAAACATATTATGAAGATTACCCAGTCATGACAGAAGACTTTGCAAATTTCTTGATAGAAAACAAGGTGAAGGCAATCATTCTTGATAGCTTCAGTCCCGATAAACATCCGTTTCATATACATAAACTATTACTTAGTCAGGATATATTAATTGTTGAGAATGCCATAAATACCGATTTACTTGTTGAAAATAAAAAAGAGTTTGAAGCCTATATTATACCCATAAAAATCCATGCATCAGGTGCATTTGTAAGGACATTTGTAAAAATAACAAATTAATTCCTTAATAATTGAGAAAAAATCACTTTAATTTTGTATATATGTATGAAAAGGAGTTGAATATATAATGAAAAAAATATTTGCATTTATTACTACATTAGTATTAGCCATAACATTAGTTGGATGTTCTCAAGGAGACATGACCAACACGAATGAATCATTATCAAGCGATCAAGCTATCGCATCATTATCATATTTAAGCGCAGGATTTTTAAGTACAAGCGAGACGGATACAACAGCATCTAATACCTTAGCGTTCCTAGCTGAGCATGAGACGACTGAAGTTGAAAGTGAACTCGATAATATCAACATATACGTGGATAAACTACTTGCATTTATGGATGGTGCAGAGCAATTTGGTAACATTGAAGAAGAAGCATCAGACCGAGCAGAGTTTGATCACAAAATGACCATCACTGTTGATGATGATACGTATGTTCTTTATTATAGCGTTGATGCAGAAACAGGTGGAATCACTGGTATTTTAATTGTTGATGACGTTGAGTATACTGTCGTTGCCACAAACAACTTAGAAGATAAAGATGAGTTTGATGATGACGATGATGAAGCTGACACTGACGATGATGATGACGACGAAGAAGAAACTGAAGAAGAGATGACACTTGTTGCAACAAACGGTGATGATACAATTACAATCACATATAAAGCAGAAAGTGATGAAGAAGAAGTTGAAACTGAGTTCGTTATGGTTAAAAATATTGATGGTGTCGAAAGTGAAGTAGAACTTCAGATCAAGGAAGAAGAAGACGAGTATAAGATTGAAATTGAAGAAGACAATAAGTCTTATGAGTTTAAACGTGAAACTGAAGAAGAAGGACTTGTCTACAAACTTGAGTATGAAGTAAATGGAGTCGAAGGTGAAATCAAAATTATTGTTACCGAAAATGAAGCAGGAGAAACTATCTATACCTATGAAATTGAAGAAGAAGGTAAAGAGACGAAAGAAATTGAAAAAGAAGATCCTGATGATGACGATGATGATGAAGACACTGAAGATGACGAAGACACAACTGCATAAAACATTTCAAATATTCATAAAAGTGCCTATTTAGGCACTTTTTTTGTGATTAAGTGATGAAGATGTGTTATAATCAAACCGTGAATGGAGGTACTTATGAAAAAGATAGAAATATATGAGTTTAACGAACCTGGGTATGAGCCTTTACTAGCTTATAATACATGGCGTGTTGCGATGTTAAATTATATCGATGAACTTGAGACAGATCAAATAGATAATTTTCAAGCACATTTAGAAACAGACGAATCATTTGTCTTGCTTGAAGGAAAGTGCATTTTATTTATAGGTGAAAAGAAAGGTGATAGTATTACAAGTATAGACGCTATTGATATGAAGCCTAATAAAGTTTATAACATAAAAAAAGGTGTGTATCACACCCACACGTTATCTAAAAACGCAAAAGTTTTAATTGTTGAAAATGATAATACATCAGATGATAACTCACCTAAAGTTATGATAAAGAGTGAAGTGAATAATATTCTCACATCACTAAAAGATCGTCTTTGGCAATAACCATAGAATTGAAGGAGTTTATTTATGAGTAATACCTGTGAAATATGTAATTCAGAAACCCAAGCACTTTATGACCCACAATTAGATTTGTATTATGATGTTTGTGATCATTGTGGGTTTGTATATAAGCAAGCACAATACCATGTTAATGAAAAAGAAGAAAAAGCAACGTATGATCAACATGAAAATAGTTTTGAATCACCAGGTTATGTGAACATGTTTGAGAAGTTTATTGATGAAGCGATAACACCGGTTGATGAAATGAAAACAGGGTTAGACTTTGGATCTGGCCCAGGACCCGTATTGTATGAGTTGCTGAAACAAAAAGGCTATACAATGACTCATTTTGATCCATTTTTCCATCCTGATATGAGTTATCAAACAGAAACGTTTGACTTTATTACTACAACAGAAGTAGCGGAGCATTTCGCCCATCCAGTGGATGAGTTTGCCCATTTAATATCTTTATTAAGACCGGGTGGATACTTGTTTGTCATGACGCAGTTTAATAAAAATGATAATGATGAATTTTTAACATGGTGGTATCGCCGTGATAATACGCATATTAGTTTTTATCGATTGAAAACATTTAAGTATTTAGCTGAAAAACTAGGTGTTAAAATAACGCATCATAATGATAAAAACATTATTGTTTTTAGAAAATAGCCACATTGTTAATGGTAATAGCTTATAAAATTATTAGATTATGTAAGCACTTTATGCTAAAATAAAGGATAGAAAATAATTGACACAATAATTTTTAAGAGATGGATGATGATTATGTTTAATTTATTAGCCAATGATTATGGATCAAGCTTCTTTTTAAACCTTGGTGTTTTAATCATAGTTGGTATTATAGGTGGACTATTTTTCCACAAAATAAAATTGCCCAAGGTAACGGGTTATATTTTTGCCGGAATTCTCTTTGGCCCAAGTGTTTTAGGTCTTATATCAGAAGACTTCATTACTGATTTAAAACTTGTTAAGATTCTGGCTATGGGATTCATTGGATTTAATATTGGGATGGAAGTTAAAGGGTTAATCTTAAAGAATAAAGGATTAGAGGTAATTTTAATCACACTAATTCAAGCCTTTGTGACGTTTGTAGCTGTATTTACACTAGTTTATTTTCTCGCAGGGGAGCATAATATCGTTTATGCACTCATTTTAGCTTCAATTGCGACCGTAACAACACCGGCACCAATTGTTGCGTGTATGCGTGGTTATAAGACGCGAGGTACATTATCAGAACTTGTTTGTCCAGTTGTTGCACTTGATGATATTGTTGGAATTATTGTTTTCACACTTGTACTACCGTTTGCTATTTTCTTCGCTGGGCATGAGGGTGAAGTTGTCACATTTATGGAAGTTATTCGCGAACCATTGTTTGATATTGCATTTTCCGTATTTATTGGGTTAATATTAGGATATTTTACATCATTAGTTATCAAACATTATAGACATTCAGATAATATGTCACTGGAGTTAATTGTTGTCACAGCCATTATGATTTCTGTTGGGATTAGTGAATTAGTAGAAATGTCAGATATTCTTATTCCACTTGTGATGGGGATTGTCATTACTAACTTTTTTAATTCTCAAATTGTTAATAAGATTAAAGATAATACAGATACAATTTTATTACCATTATTGTTAGTCTTCTTTACATTGTCAGGCGCAGATTTACGTCTCCAATCGATGGATGTAATCGGGATTTTAACAATCATTTACCTATTCACTCGTATTTTTGGTAAGATTGTTGGTACAATGATGGCGACATATGCTGTGAAAGAGAACACTAAAGCAAAAAAATTCTTGGGATTAATGATGATTCCACAAGGCGGAGTTGCATTAGATATGGCGATTCTTGCTGAGTTGCGTTTTGTACAAATTTCTCAAGAGACAGGAAATAATGAATTTCTTGTTATTGGACAAACAATCTTTACCGTTATTTTATCTGCGGTAATTGTTTACAAACTCATTGGTGAAATTGTTGTTAAGAAAGCCTTCGAAAAAGCGGGCGAAATTAACCATACTGATGAAACATCACTTGACTTATTAAGATTCTAAAAAACTAATATAAAAGGAGGAGTATCATGTTTGGTTTTGAAGGTATTTTAGGTTTAATTCACTTAATTTTGGTCATTTACACATTGTATGTTCTTATTGTGGGACCTAATCCAAAGAATTTAAACAAAATTATCTGGGCACTAATCATTATCATTTTTCCATTAGTTGGTGTAATTCTTTATTGGATTATTGAGAAAAAGATTTTAGGATAAAGACTCGCAAGAGTCTTTTTTCTTTGCATAAAAAAAGACTACTAAGCCACTTGGGCAGTAGTCTCTTGATCATCTTTTCGGTCGTATGATATGTGATTTAGGCGGTATGTGGTATATAAGTGAG
>JAASSV010000138.1 GCA_021767685.1 Caryophanales bacterium
CAAATTAAAACTGAAGGTCGGACGTGTGGCGCTGTGGACCAAGATTGCTTGATCAACATTGGCGATAGCCGGACGCACCAAATCATTATGACGCGGTAAGACTTCTTGAATAAAGTCGTCATTATAAGTCACAAGGTCACCAACTTTAGGACTTGTGTTAATATGACGCATTTTCCCGCGTGGTGTTAATGTGACAAGATCACCATCATCACCAAGAACGGTATACTTCCCGCCAATTAATTTAATAATTCTTCCATTTTTCAATACACTGCCTCCTACTAAACTTGATACATTTTCATTGCTTCTTGTAAGGCGACTTGCTTTAAGTGATGTTTTGCATTAAGTGCGCCTAGGAAAAAGATAACTAAGTAAATACCTAAACCAACAATCGCATGCCAGATACTAAATGAGACCGGGAACAAGAGTTCATAAAACTCAGCAAAGAACTGTTCCATAAACTGAAATGCGGCGATGGCGATTGGGATTGTGATTAAGAAAATAATCACACCATAGGTTAAATATCCACCAAGAATCATTTTATCGATTTCTTTATCATTATACCCCATTACTTTAAATAATGAAATATTATAGAAATTATCTTCAATTGTTAATAATGTCAGAATATATATTATAATTGTGCCTAAAACAATCGAGATCGTAATCATGATTGTTATAAACATATTGAAAAACGCCTGCATATCTTCTGCTTGTTTTAATATATCATTAGTTTTAACAACATGCAAGTAATTGTCATCATCTAACTCTGTTTCACTGTATACCGCGTTATAATACGACTCATCATCGGTTAGAAACTCAGATAATTGTGTCCGACTATAGTAGGCTTTACTGCCACCATACTCTTGAGTAATCCCAACCACATCAAGTGACGTCGTATCATTACCTACTTGAACAGTGACGGTATCGCCAATATCAATGCCTTCAATCAAATGCATCGATGTGGTAATGACGAGTCCCTCTTCTATTTTAGATGTAATGTCTTTGTCACTATCATTATATAAAGGATGAATATCTGTTGTTTCTGGCAGACCAATCAATGTCACATCATGATCATCGATTAACACACTTGGCAGTTCAATCACTTTATCATCATCGCTTCCGACTGGACAGGTACTTTGATAATCACAATATCCAATGCTTTCATGATGGGTTGTGTCATAGTAATTATAAATCATTCTATCCATCATACCTGTCATTGAGAAACTGAATAAAATCGTAAATGCGGCAAAGAATATTCCGATTAAAAAGACAAGAAATTTAACCATATTTCGGTAGAGTAATAAATGTTTTAACTTCGTCTTTATGTTAAATGGTTTTAATAAAACAGCTATTTTTGTTACAAGTTTATTGGTTTGATCCCCAACCACTGGATTGAGCAAGGTAACGGGATCTTTTTTAAGCATGTTACGGATGATGATGAAACTCACCAATAGAACAAACGCATATGGGGCAATTATTGCCACAACAATCGTTTTTAACTCTTGTTGAATTGCTTGGTATGGGAGTAGATAAAACTCTAAATAGATATTTTTAAACGGTTCAGCAAAGTAGACACCGATAAAATACCCAATCACTAAGGTAGGCAACGCCAGTATTGCGATAAAGAGAATATAGGGTACTGTAATTTCAGTATTGGTATATCCCATCGCTTTTAAGATGCCAATAGGACCCCGTTGGGCTTGTAATACTTTAGATACCATAATACCGACTATGATTAACCCAATTGAGGCAATCATCAAACTCAACATAATGTTCATTGCCCGGCCACCAGCTAACTCAGAATAAATAGCACCACTGCGCATGTTATTAATTGTGAGTGTGGCGTTGGTAACATACGGTAAATTTTGGTCATATATGGTATCGATAACCTCTTCTGTAAATTCATCATCTGTCAAAGAGGTTGTTCCCGCAATATCAAAATTAATGGTACTATTAATGGCCGCAAATTCTTGATCAGTTACGGTACCAATTGTTTGTGATGTGTTATCAATGATGAGTGCTTCTGAAAGAATCGTCAGACTATAATCTGGGAACAATGTATAGGCAGTAATTTCATAACTTTTACCATTGATGGTCAATGTGTCACCTAAGTTAAGATTATTCTTCTTAGCGAATATTTCAGTAAGTGTTATCTCATTATTGTTTTCTGGTAATTCCCCATCAATAACATAGGTGGTATTGATCGTATTATTTTCTTTCAAAATACGAAATCTGATCGAACGATCATTATATTGGAAATAGACATCCTTATATTCTCTGAGTTCTAAGGTGATATCATCATATAAGGATTCAATCTCATTAACTCTGGCATTCATGACAGCCTCGTAACAACTAGCATCAATATCATATAACGCACTTACTGTATACAGTTCAGGATTGTTTGTTAATACAGTAGGACATTCTGATTGTATAACCGCAAAATCAGTTTCAAATAATCCATCCGCTAATCCAATCGCAAAATCTTCTTGATTCGCCTCTTCAAAATACGCTTCTGTCGGCTCAAGAAGGTTATTTATACTGTAGTCCATCATGGTATAGATAAAACTGCTCATTACCATAATGAGCCCAAGTAAAATCAGTTGTAGCCATTTCTTTTTTAATGTTCTTAAAACATTTTGAAATAACATGTTAACTCCAACTTATCGTCTTAGCTTTTTGTTTATTTTTATTTTCTTTACTTTCAATAACTTCGCCTGAATTTAGCTTCACGATACGATCAGCCATTTTCGCTATATTAGGATTATGTGTGATTAAACATATGGTTGTTTTATAGGTTTCATTTAAGTCTTCTAAGACAGTTAATATTGCTTTTGCCGTTTCTTCATCAAGTGCTCCTGTCGGTTCATCACAGAATAAAATTTTAGGGTTTTTAACAACCGCACGAGCAATACTAACACGCTGTGCTTCTCCACCACTGATTTGATAAGGGTACTTATCAATATTCGGTGTTAGACCAACCTGGTCAATGACTTCTTCAGTGTCAAATGGATCTTCACCAACTGCCCGTCCGACTTCAACATTTTCGCGTACACTTAAGGTTTGTAATAGATTGTGTTGTTGGAAAATAAACCCTAAGTGATTCCGTCTAAATTTTGTTAGTTCTTTCGTATTCATATCACTAATCGTATCGTCATCAATTTGGATTTTACCATCAGTTGGAACATCTAGTCCACTACATACATTAAGCAAGGTGGATTTACCACTACCGCTTGGACCAAGAATCGCAACAATTTCTCCTTCATTAAATGTAATTGATACATTTTTTAGTGCTTTTGTTTCGACTTCACCTGATTGATACACTTTCGTTACATTCTCTAAAATTATACTCATCATTACCTCCTACATTCTTCGTTCTATAACCATATGTATTTTGTCTTCTATCATTTTAAATAAGGTGTCTTTATCTCTGTCTTTGTCATAAACATAAATCATTAACTCATACGCCATAATACTATAGATGATTTCACTCATATATTTACTGTTTATATCAGTAAAATGACCATGATCTTGTAACTGATTGAAATACTCTTCAATACGTTGCATATATTGAAAATCCATTTCCGCATAGTGCTTCAATTTTTCTGGTTTTTTCTTAGCCAGTTTAATGGCTGCTACAGCCAACTCAGCAAGCATCCGTTTCGGTAGTTTCAAAATCAGTTTCAGCATTTTTTGCATTTCATCAACCAATGCTTTTGCG
>JAASSV010000139.1 GCA_021767685.1 Caryophanales bacterium
CAATATGGTGGCGAACTCGATACAGATAATGTGACTGAAAGTATCATTTATTTTGGAAATGACTATCTTGCGATTATTTATGTCGACGAGTCGGATACGGCGTATATATTAAGTGGTGATTACAGACTGTTAGAAGGGTTTGATTTTACGGAACTTGACTTCACAGAAACAGATATGTCAGAAACTGAATATACTGAATATGTTACGGATGTATTCTTACAAAATGTCTATTACAGTAACTTCTCACAACAAATCTATATGGTGTACTCAACACAGTTTGCTCAAACAGCGATTTATGTCATTATTTTATCGATTATGTTAATGATTTTAAACTATAAATCTGCGATTAAAAAAATCTCGTATTTAGCCTCTGTAAAGATCGTCATTGTTGCGATGACTGGACCAGCTTTACTAAGCGCATTATTTGGTTTATTTATCATGGGATATGCAGGTCTTATTTTCATTATTGCATATGGTCTTAGAATGATGTTTATATACTACAGAATCAATGAAAGTGATAGCGTTATCTATTAAATAGGATAGTGCACAAACTAAAGATGGCTAAAATCAAGGGAAAATCCCTTAATAAAGCAAAAGGAAACCGATTACACATCATTTTGCTTTGTAAGCACTTTCAGCTTGTGCTATAATACAGTTGTAGAAGCAAAAGAAAATATTTGGATAAAACAAAATAGGAGGAGAAAATGAAAAAATTATTATTAGTTGTTGCGTCTTTCGTGGCAGTGTTCGCATTATCTGCATGTAACACAGAACGTGGTTATACAGATTGTGAAACGCCAGATGGAACGCAAGCATGTTGGAGTTCAGACGATGAACAATTCCGCTGGGAAGAAGGCGCAGTTATTGAAATTGGTGTCGATAATGACAACATGGGTGCTGCTTTAGTTGAAGCTTGGAATGCTGCATATCCTGAGTTAGCTGATAAAGTTGTCTTCAGAAACTACGGATCTGCAAATGGTGATAGCAGTGGTGTTCAAGGTATCGAAACAGGTCAAGGTGAAGCACCAGATGTTGCCTTAGTTATTGATAACGAAGTAACTGGACGCGTTGCTAACTTATTATCTTTACATGAGTATTTCGGTGATTTAGGTGCTGAACAAACTCATGAAGTTGTGTATGAATCAATCAATGCAAAAGGTGATTATTACTTACCTGCATTCTATGATGGTATGACATTCTCATGGAACAAAACAATGTTAGAAGCTTTAAACATTGATTTAACTGATGAGAATGAAGATGGATTACCTGATGCTGTTGACACATGGGAAGAAATCTTTGCATTAGCTGACGAAACGACAGGTCGCCCTACATTTGAAGGTGAAGAAGTCTTAGAATGGTTCCCAATTTCATTAGGTGAACCATGGAGTGCTTACTCTAGTTTAACTGCTGGTGGATGGCAATTATTCTCATCAGGAGACTTAACTGATCCTGGTTTCGATGATCCTGAATTTGAAGATGGATTAGCATTCATTCAAGAATTTGCTAGCCATGACATGAGTGTTGATGAAACAGGTACTAAAAAAGCTGCAGACGCTATGGGATGGCGTTGGGATGCTTACTTAGACGGAGCATATCCATTCTCATTAGTAGGAACTTGGCAAGATGTTGATGGTAAAGAAGCAGAACATGGTTATGACTTTAAATTCTCTGCTATGCCAACATATGATGGCGTACAATTAACTCCATTAATGAAAACTAAAGGATTTGTTATTAATGCCTTTACTGAGTATCCATCTGCTGCAAGTGAAGTCTTAAGATGGTTATACACTAAAGATACACTTGAAGTTATGATCAATAGTTCAGCATACTTACCTGCATTACAAACTGATGCAGACATCTATCCTGAAATTGATTCAGAAAACAAAGAAGAATTTGCATTCGGTATGCGCTTTAACACATTAGAACCTGCTGGTTCATTACCTGAAGCTGATACAATTCGTGCAATGAACGTTTACTATAGTATTTCTATCGAAAACTTCTATCGTGAAGTTTGGGATGGAACAATGACTCCAGCTGAAGCTGCTGCTGATATTCACAGTGCTGCTGAGCAATGGATCACAGATAATAACACATCTGAGTAATTAATACACACGATTAAAGGCTCCTGCGGGAGCCTTTTTCAATCAAAGAGGTGATACAGTTGAAAAAAATATTAATACTTCTAGGAACGATACTATTCAGTATGTCCCTAGTTGCCTGTCAAGACAATACACCACCAGATGATAATACGAATAACGATGATGATATGTCATGGAAAATCGATTATGAAATGGCAGATACATCTCCTCATTTTTATAACAATGTCGATGTCTGTTATCAAATTTTTCCGATTTCATATGCCGACAGTAATAATGATGGATATGGTGATTTAAATGGAATAACTAATAACTTAGATTATCTTAGCGAAACACTGAATATTGATTGTATTTGGTTAAATCCAATCCACCCATCAAATACCTATCATAAGTATGATGTTATAGATTACTACGCCATTGATTCACGACTAGGAACCCTTAGCGATTATGAAACACTTCTAACTGAGGCAGAAAATAGAGATATTAAAGTCTTAATGGACTTTGTCGTTAATCATACTGCGGATGATCATCCATGGTTTATTAACGCAAGAAGTTCAAAAGAAAGTGATTATCGCGATTGGTATATCTGGAACAATCTCAGTGATAAAGAAGCCTACCCATCAAGTGACGGGTGGTACTTCGATAATGGGGAATACTACTATGCTAGTTTTTGGGATCAAATGCCAGAACTAAATCTTGATAATCCTGAGGTTAGAGAAGAACTTAAAGCTATCGCTACATTTTGGTTAAACAAAGGTGTCGATGGATTTAGAATAGATGCGGCTAAACATTTATATGATTTAAATGAATATCCGCGTGGAACCAATTTACTTAAAGAAAATATTGGCTTTTTTAAAGAATTAAATGCCCATATCAAAGATATCGATCCAAACAGCTTTATTGTTGGTGAAATCTGGAGCGAATCCAGTAGTTATATCGCCAACTTCTATGAAGGCATGGACTCTACCTTTAACTTCCCCTTAAGTGACGCTATAATCAGTGGGTTAATCACCGGTACTGCAAGTCCTATCGAAACGGTAATGGATGATTTACATAGTACGTATTCAGAAGAAAGAGAAGCGTATATTGATTCCTTATTCTTAACGAATCATGATCAAAATCGTATACTTGATCAGGTGAATGGTAATCTTGATAAAGTCCGTTTAGCCGCAACGATTAACTTTACCCTCCCAGGCATTTCTTGGATTTATTATGGAGAAGAGTTGGGAATGACCGGAACGAAACCTGATGAAAGTATTCGTCAACCCTTTATATGGGGTGTGGATGATGACAGAAATGTAGAAGGTCAGTTAGGTGGTATTGCCGATTGGAATCCATATAACGAGACACTAGATGGTGTCACAGAACAATTATTGGATACGTCATCACTCTTAACGCATTACCAATCTTTAATCACATTAAAACAATCTACTGCCCCCTTAAACCAAGGACGTTATCAGACCATTACAAATGATAATAACAATCTACTTGCCTATCTTATGACAACTGATACAGAAATAGTCTTAGTGGTTCATAATATGAGTCAGTTATCCCAAACCGTCAATCATAATTTAACAAGCTACACAACGATTTATG
>JAASSV010000140.1 GCA_021767685.1 Caryophanales bacterium
ACAAGAGTTAAACTGATTATTTTCATAGATACCTACTCCTTATAGCAAATTGTAATAAATAAATGTTAAGTAATTATTAAGAGATATGATACCAAGAAAAATAATCTAAGATCCAACCTTTAGGATATAATAATAAAAAAGAGAAATAAGATATACAATCTTTGCTTAAGAAAGAGATACTTTATAATGTTAATAACATCTTAGTTATTCGATATTTATGTTGAGATGGATGGTGGTGAAATTACTAAGTATGCATGTCTATCAGCTAGTTGTATAGTTTCTTTAATATCTCTGTTATGATAAAATGAAATTAAGAACCTATAGTTTTAAAGGGGGAAAAATGAAAAAGAAACCAAAAATCCAAAAACGCTATAATCGCATTTCGATTGCCTATGATTTTTTTGAATGGCCAATGGAGCTTTTTGTATTTAAAAAGTTGAGGAAAATGGTCTCCGAAGAACTTGAAAACAAGACACTAGAAGTGGGGGTAGGAACAGGAAAAAATATTCCTTACTATCCTGATGGAATAGATATTACGGCTATTGATTTCAGTAAGAAGATGTTAAAGAAAGCTAAAAAAAGAGCGAAACAAGTGAACAAAGAAGTCAGTATAAAACAGATGGATGTAGAGCATCTAGAATTTGAGGACAACACTTTTGATACTGTCTTTACTACCTTTGTCTTTTGCTCTGTACCGAATCCAATAAAAGGATTGAAAGAAATAAAGCGAGTCTGTAAAAATGGCGGTAAGATTATTTTATTAGAACATGTTAGAAGTGACAATAAAGTACTCGGGAAATTGATGGATATATTCAACTTTGTTCCATTGTTCATCTATGGTGCAAACATCAATAGGAGAACAGTTGATAATGTTAAAAAAGCGGGATTTAATGATGTGTTTGTTGAAGATATAGTGGGTAATATAGTAAAAAAAATCACAATTATAAATAACAAGTCAATAGAATAATGACTATCTTAGATTGTGTTTAGTTTCATATTCGAATATAATGGAGATAATATATGTATTTAGTTATATATGAATGGAGGGGTAAGATGAAACGTCATTTTTTTAGTATCTATGGCGCAATATATTTGTTTATGGGGCTAATGAGTGGAGCAATATTTTTGAAAAACTAGAACTGTAAAAAGTGAGTTATTCTTTTCTTACTAATCCATGTCAAAGTACTTTAAACTTATGATATAAATAAGAACAGTAAGGGGAATGATATGATCTAACTTTTTTGAATTAGTAAAAAGAAATGTATTATATAAGGAAAACGTTAAGTTATTAAAAACACGTAATAACGATTGAGGGAGATGAGTAAGTTGAGAGTAATCAAAACGATGCTATTAGGTATTATGATATTCAGTTTAACAAGTTGTAAAACAAGTGGAGACGCGTTATACACCAACGACCTGAGGATGTTAACGACACTAGTGTATAATACAGTAGTTGCTGATACGCTTAATGTTGATGAGGAAGTTCCCATTAATGATTTTTCAAACGAGTTTGCGTTTGATGAGATCCGCATTGTAAAAAGTTATGCGTTGACTTCTCAGTTTGATTATCAAATAGATCCTTATTTTGAGTCTGATATTGTAGGAAAAGATGTAAATATTGTTATAGCAATTTTAGAATTACATTCACCTGTTTGGGAGGCTTGGTATACTCAAGAAATAATGATCATAAAATACAATGATGAAATGACAGGATTTATGGCGCCTAGTATTTCGCGTATTGATGACCTACAAGACGATTCATATCGACCTTATTACGGTGAATTTGAGTTCCAATCATCTATGTTTATGACCGATAATGCAGTTATAAAATATTACGAACATGATGACGTTTTATATCATTTTGAGATCGACCTCTCAGATACTGAAAACACCACCATAACATCCAGATATGGGGTCGCAAAAGACTCTATTGATACACACACAGAATCTGTATCAGTCGTTGATTATTATAAATCTCTTTCGTCAGATATTACAATTGATCTGATTGATAAGGTAATGATTGATAAAACGTATGTGGATGTCACAATCACATCAATTGATGATGATAATCACCTTATCTATTGTTCAAGTGATGATGTGCCATCGCTCCAATCAGTGTCCTTTTTCTATGATGCACAGATTAAAGATAGTGAAGGGAATAACATCATGATTGATACCCTTAATGAAGGAGATACCATAACGGTTTACTATTTTGACCGATATGATGATTATCAACCTACTGACATTAGAGTGAGTGAGATTATCTTAAAATAATACGGAAAACAGGATAAAAGTCTAGAACAGTTTCTAGACTTTATTTATTTATCAATCCATAATTCTTCCTTCCTGATTAGAAAAAAGGTCATATTACTTAAGAAGTACACAAAAACACCCTATAATAAAGATATGCACAAATTATAAATATTACGAATAAAGGAGAGGTTCAATGAAACGTCTAGTCGTATTGATTGTTATGGTAGTCACCGGTTTGAGCTTAGTTGGTTGTGATACATTACCAACTGATGTTGATGACGGCAACGAAGAGAACTTATCACAGGAAGCGTTTGAAGTTCTAATCGACAATTATCTAACAGATTATGTTGATGCATCTATTTCTACAGCTACGTTTGCTGATACATATTTTGGTGTTGAAATGGGTAATCGATTTATAATGAAACGAGAATATGATCTCGCTGATGATGTTACATTTGAGTTAGTCAGTACAAAGATCCTAGATACTAATCTGTTTGAAGTAACTTATGTAGAGACAAAAGGTGAGGAACAATATACACGAGTTAGAGAGATTCGAACTGAAGTACAAAATAACAAGCAATATCTTTTTGATGTTTCAGATGAAGACTGTGATGATGATGGTGTTGTTGCGTGTCCGGCAGATGAACTGATACATGAAGATGAAGTCACAACGTTCATAAAAACTTATTATGAAGATTATCTTGATCCCGACATTTCTGATCAAGCATTTGCGGATATGTACATGGGTGGAGAGTTTGAAGATGACTGGACACAAACAAGATCTTCGGCAATCAGAAATGATATCACAGTAACTGTTAAAGAAATCTATTTGAATGATAACAATGAGTTTGCCGCTGAGATTGAATATCAAGATGGTGATGATCTTGTTCTAAGAAAACGCCCGGGACGAACAAAATATAGTAATATTACTCTAGAAAGAGGCTATGTCCTTGATGAGGCGATGGATACTTCGTTAGTTTTAGATCAAGATATAGGAAAAAGAATGATTGAAGACTTCATAGAAGACTTTCAAAATCAAACAATTTCTAATGATGTATTATTAAGAACGTACTTTGGTGGAGATTTGGATGGCGATGGCTATGGCGATCTCGTTCTAACGCGAGAAGAAGATATAAGTAGTGGGCTTACGATTGATGTTGATACGATAATGCCATATACAACATTTGGACGCTTCAATGTGAAAGTAATCTTATCTCAAGGAGAACAAGAAGTTACAAAGGAATTATCATTTATTATAAAAGAAATCGATAAGTCAACACCGTATATCTATAAAATCGGTGATTTTGATACCCTAGACTGTGATGATGATGACGATGGCATCTTAACCTGTAGCGAAGAAGATACACTCGACAAAGATGCTGTAAGTGATTTTGTAGATACCTATTATGACGATTATTTAAATCCT
>JAASSV010000141.1 GCA_021767685.1 Caryophanales bacterium
ATAGATAAAATCAAAACTAAAGTGTTTATCAATTAATCTCAAAATATTATCATCCGGTACTAACTGCTCAAGTGACGCTAATATCATCTCGTCTTGCTTGCTTTGTTTTGTCATCATTTTTACCACTCCATTTCTTACTTTTATTATACCATTTATCAGCGCTTATCCCTAGTTTTACTTATCCACGTGGATAACTTGAAACTCGCAAATAAAAAAGTACCTGATTGTCATCAAGTACTTTGTCAACAGTCTGAAATAGGTCCAATGGACCTATTTTTATTATGCTTTATCTTTAATTTCTTTTTTAACAAGAGCAATGAACTCATCAACTGATACAGTGGTTTGTTTCTTTTCACCATACTTACGATAAGTGACTTGATTATCATTAACTTCATTGTCTCCCACAACAAGTTGATATGGGATTTTTAATGTTTGTGCCTCACGGATTTTGTAGCCTAGTTTTTCTTCTCTTAAGTCGAGCTCGCTACGTAAATCTTCATCAATGAAGCGATCATTTAATTCTTTTGCATACTCTGCATGGTACTCATTGTTTACCGGAATTAATTTGATTTGAACCGGAGCTAACCATGTTGGGAAAGCACCTTTATACTGCTCTAATAAGATACTCATTAAGCGTTCCCAAGTCGAGATTAATCCACGATGAATAACAACTGGACGATGCTTATCTCCATCACTACCAATGTAAGTTAAATCAAAGCGTTCTGGAAGTAAGAAGTCGAGTTGTACTGTCGACATTGTAATGACATGTCCCATCGCTGTACGAACTTGAATGTCAATCTTAGGACCATAGAATGCAGCTTCACCAGTCATCTCTGTATATTCAATATCATTTTCATCAAGTAACTCTTTTAACGTTGCTTCTGCTAAATCCCATAATTTATCGTCATCATGGAACTTACCTTTCTTTTTATCGCGTAACGCTAATTCAACATATTCAATCTCTAATTTTAAATCTGAGATAGCTTTTTGAATTAAATTGTATGCGGCTAATACTTCTTCTTTAATTTGGTCACGACGCACAAATAAATGTGCATCGGTCAATGTCATTGCTCGTACGCGTTCTAATCCACTTAATGCTCCACTAGCTTCATAGCGATGTTGTGTTACGATTTCAGCATAACGAATTGGTAAATCACGATAACTACGTAAATCTGATTTATAAATTAACATGTGATGTGGACAACTCATTGGACGTAATACAAATGTCTCATCATTTCGTTCCATTACAGGGAACATATTGTCACGATAATGTGACCAGTGTCCACTAATCTCGTATAGTTTTTTAGTTCCTAATGCCGGTGTACTAACATGTTTATACCCTGCTTTGCGTTCTAGTTTATAGACATAATCTTCTAACGCTTTACGGACAGTGTATCCATTTGGTAACCACAAGGCTAATCCTTGACCTGCATCATTGTTCAACTCAAAGATACGTAATTCTTTACCAAGTTTACGGTGATCACGTTCTTTACGTTCTTCAAGCACTTCTAAATGATTTTCTAAATCTTTCTTAGTAAACCAGGCAGTTCCATAGATACGTTGAAGTTGGTTACGATCAGAATCTCCTCGCCAATAAGCCCCTGCGATACTTAACAGTTTAAAATGACGAATATTTTTGGTTGATCCAATATGTCCCCCACGGCATAAATCTTTAAACTCGCCTTGTGTGTAATAACTAATTGTCTCACTTGGATTCAAATCAGTAATTAACTCTTGTTTATACTCATCATCTTTAAATAACTCAAGTGCTTCTTCTTTTGTGCATTCATGGCGTTCAATCGCAGTTTGTTCTTCACTAATACGATGCATAACTTTTTCAATTTTAGGTAAATCATCTTCACTCAGTTGAGTATCGATATCAATGTCATAATAGAATCCTTCACGGATTGCTGGTCCAACACCGAATTTCGCTTCTGGATAAAGACGTTTAATCGCTTGTGCTAATAAATGGGCAGCACTATGATTTAATACTTCAAAGGCTTTCTCATCTTTCTTAGTCACAATACGGACATCCGCATCTTCTAAGATTGGACGGTTTAAATCATAAAGTTCGTCATTGACAAACCCAGCCACACTGGCCTTTTTTAAACTGCTAGAAATATCACCAGCGATATCTTCTACAGTAATACCTTTGTCATACTCTTTTTGACTGCCATCTGGAAAAGTAATCTTAATCATTGTTTTCACTCCTATTTCGCTTATAGCGTATATCGTTAATCGAATCTTTCTCTAATATAGCCTCTTCTAAATCAATGTCATAAATATTGGCGATATGATTCACAAAATGGATCACATCATATAACTCATGTTTAATGTTCGTTTTAATCTTGTCGGTTAATCCATGGGTAAGTTCGTTATTAATTTCTTCACTTAACTCACCAATTTCTTCCATTAATTTTAATACCACTTGTAGTTTCTTTTCAGGTTGGTGGTCAACCTCTTTGATGTGTTTTTGTAAGGCTCTAATTGTTAAACTTGGTTTTAGCACCACACTCACCTCCAATAAATAAAAAAAATCGTCCTCAAATATCAAGGACGAAATAATTTCCGCGGTACCACCTTAGTTCTAATACTTAGCACTCAAGCTCTTAACGCGAGCACACGGATATCTTTTTCAAGATCTACTCAAAGGGAGTAATGGTTGAATATATGTGGTAGCTTTCACCGTTCTACCTCGCTGTGACATAGAGCTTCAAACATCGTAACCTTATCATTGTATTTCATTCTTATTATAATACAGTCTTTGTATTTGTCAAATCAATTTACATATTATATTCATCACTTAATGAATGAATACGCGCGAAAATACGCGCTGCCTTCATCTTTTCAGCTTGTTGGGAATTAACTTTCATATAGTTTACAAGTTCTTTTTGTGTGACATTTGAAGAAAAGAATGTTGGTAATTCATCAAGTAATCGGTGTTGTAAGATTGGGCCAAGCACTTCATCTCTAATCCATGCGGATTGTGCTTCTCCCCCAATATCATCTAGCATCAAGACATCAGCTTGTTTTAGCTTACGGATCATAGATTCAAGAGAATTATCGGAAATACGTGATTTCATCTCTCTAACTAAATCTGGATAATAGGCAATAATGACATGCGCCCCTAATTTACTTAACTCATTCGCAACAGCGGCTAAGATAAAGGTTTTTCCTTTTTGATATTCACCATGTAAATACATTCCTTTAGGCCGGTTGTTATTCCGATAATCCCTAAGGAACTTTGTGATTCGATTATGGATTTCCATGCGGTTATTACCACGTTTAAAATCATAGTCACTTAAATCTGCCTCAAAAATCATTTTTGGCATATAAAGACTATCTATGTTCGCTTCTTTATTATGTTTAGATTGTTCCGCAACATGATACTGACATCCGTGATATACTAAATCAATTTTTCCATCCTTATACACTAACTTAGGACGGTATCCCGTAATATCTTGTTTGCATTCATAAAGGCCTTTACATCCTTTACAATAGTCGTTTTCAGTGCGGAAACTTAATAAACGATTTAACGCGGGTTCGATATCATCGCTTGATAAATCTTGTTCGATAAAAAAGGCATTAATGGCGTCATCTTCCATTAGTTCTTCAATAATCGATTCTTTATCAATTTGTGTATTTTGATCAAATAACTTTTTCATAGCATCACCTAA
>JAASSV010000142.1 GCA_021767685.1 Caryophanales bacterium
AATATCTGTTAATGCTTTGATTGAATGTTTACGTAAATCAACAAATGGTCCCCCTTGCACAATCCCAAATAATGCTTGTGTTTTAGGGTTTTGATGAACAGCTTTACCGCGTTCAGCCCATCTAATTGTGCGTTCAATACTGTCTTTCATATACTCATAAGACGCATCAAATGGTGGACATTCATCAAAACTCATGATGATGTCTGCTCCTAAATTATTTTGAATCCGAATCGAATCTTCTGGGCGCATAAAGAGTTTTGCACCACTTTTATGATGTCGGAACTCCACGCCATCTTCAGTAATTGTACGGATATCACTTAAACTGAATACTTGGTAACCACCACTATCAGTTAGTAATGCTCCGTCCCATTGACTAAATCCACGAATCCCTCCATGGTCTTTGATAAGTTCATCACCAGGTTGGAGCCATAAATGATAGGTATTACCTAATATTAAGTCATCGCTTACTTCGTGGATTTCGTTATTATCTAATGTTTTGACTGTTGCTTTTGTTCCAACAGGCATAAATATTGGGGTCTCGAATGATCCGTGCGCTGTATGCATAATGCCATACCGTGCGCCTGTTTGCTTGCATTCATGAATTAATTCATATTTAAACATGTTATCACCGTTTCTATTGTACCGAAATTCGTCATAAAGATAAATGATTACACGAGATTATTTTTTGCATTGGTAATCATTAATTTTATGCGATTTAACTGATTTATTTCTGTCGCACTGGTATCGTAATCGATTGCGACAATATTACTTTCTGGGTAAGCTTTCTTAATTTTCTTAAACATCCCTTTACCAGCTATATGATTAGGTAAACATCCAAATGGTTGTGTACATACGATGTTAGGCGCCCCGATATGGATCAGTTCAATCATCTCTGCGGTTAATAACCATCCTTCACCTACGTGCATACCTTTATCAATCACACCATCAGCGTAATCTCGTAACTCTTGATAGTGAGTAAATGAACGGAAACCATATTTTTTCAATAGTTTTCTAACTGAGTTACGACGGTGTTCAATAAATCTAATTAAAAACTTATATACCCATTTTGTTACCTTACTTCCACCATATTGTTCTATATCATGGATTGATGAATCAAATGTATATAAGAAGAAATCTAAAATATTTGGCGTGATGACTTCGCAGCCTTCATCACGTAATGTTTGTTCTAAGTTGTTATTCCCTAAGGGACTATACTTAACGTAAATTTCTCCAACAATGCCGACTTTTGGTTTTGGCGTTGATTTATCAACAGCAATTTGACTAAACCGTTTAACAACTTTTTCAAATAGTTTTTTCGGATGATAAAACACTTTTCTTGCGGGATAATAAAAGTAATCATCCAAAAGATTATTCACATCTTTATAAACTTGTTCAGTTTCACCTTTTACTTTTTCATAAGGGGCAATTTCATTATACAACTGCATAATCATGTCCCCCATCATTAGCCCAGTGATGAGTTTTAATAAAACCGTCGCTGTGATTTCAAATCCAGGATTCTTTTCAAGTCCAACGGCGTTCACACTGATGATCGGGATAAAGTCATATCCCGCTTCTTTAAAGGCTTTTCGGATTAAACTAACATAGTTGCTTGCGCGGCATCCGCCACCTGTTTGTGTGATGATTAAAGCAACTTTATGGATATCATATCCCCCAGATTGAATGGCGTCAATAAACTGCCCAATTACTAACATCGCTGGGACACATATATCATTATGTGAGTATTTCATACCGGTATGAATAACATCAAAACTGGTGTTTTCTAAGATTTCTGCTTGGTATCCTTCACTTTCTAAAATGGGGATAAAATAGCGGAAATGATAGGGTGCCATACTTGGGATTAATATTGTGTACTCTTCTTTCATTTCTTCTGTGAAAAGGAGACGACCGGTGTCGTCATATTTAAGTTCTGCCATTGTTTGGGTCTCCTTTCATTGTTGATAACAAGCTGCGGATCCGGATATTTGCTGTTCCGAGATTGTTTACTTCATCAATTTTTATTTGGGTATAACGTTGATCGTGAGACTCTAAGATGGTTTTGATTTCATCAGAGGTTATTGCATCGAGTCCACACCCAAAGGAAACCAGTTGAATCATATTCGCATTATCAACTGAAGCAATAAATTTGGCACTGTCATAAAGCCGTGTATGATAGGTCCATTGATTAAGGACATCAACAGATTCTTGGTTAGCTTTTGTATTGACACTATCCTCACTAATCACTACAACATCTAAACTACGCATCAATTTGGGTAACCCATGATTGACTTCAGGGTCGATGTGATATGGTCTTCCTGCAAGGAGAATCAGATTTTTTTGATGATCTTTTGCATACTGTAAGGCACGCTCTCCTTCTTTAATGACATCTTCTCGATAGGCTTTATAAGCCTGTATAGCTTTATCATATGCTTTTTTTACGGCTCTTTTCTTTAGAGGTATAACCTCAGAAAAGTCTTCAATAAGATTTTTGACAAAGTGCGCTTTATTATTAAAGGATAAGTACGGCTTCATGTACCGTTTTTTTGTAATGTCTTCGACATTGGCATCAATGACTTCGGGATAGAAGGCGACAACAGGACAATTATATTCATTATCGCGATAATCCTTCTCGACAACATTAAACGGCATATTTGGATAAAAGATGGCGTCAATATCTTTTGTCAGTAAGTTTTCGATGTGACCGTGGACTAATTTTGCTGGATAACACGCTGTATCACTTGGGATACTGTTTTGGCCAAGTTCATATAAGGCTTTATTTGAGCGGTCGCTATAGACGACTTTAATGTTTAATGCCTCAAATAAGGTTTGCCAAAACGGGATGTTTTCATACATATTTAAAACAAGCGGGATTCCAATCGTATATCTGTAATCTGTTAAATCATGTGATGTGTATGACATAATCTTGTCATACTTATAAAGATATAAATTGGGAATATCGTCTTTATGTTCTTTGAGACCTGCACCGCGCTCACAGCGGTTACCTGAAATATATTTATGATCTTTAAAGATATTAATTGTTAATTGACATAAGTTATTACACTGTCGACAGACGGCGTTTTTGGTTTTATAACTAAAGGCTTTTAAGGCATCAAAAGATAGAATGCTACTTACGTCATCTTTGGCGTGTTCTTTCGCAACAATAGCTGCGCCAAAGGCACCCATTAATCCTGCAATATTAGGTCTTGTGACGGTCATTCCTATTTCTTTTTCAAACGCTCTTAAGACGGCATTATTATAAAACGTTCCCCCTTGAACAATAATGTTTTCTCCTAAGTCGCGTTTCACATTGGTTGTTCTAATAACCTTATATAATGCGTTTTTAACGACACTATAAGCAAGTCCTGCGCTAATATCTTTTGTTGGAGCAGCATCAGCTTGGGCTTGTTTTACGCCGCTATTCATAAACACGGTACAGCGGCTACCTAAATCCACAGGATGAGTCGCTTCTAAGGCTAACTCAGCAAAATCTTTGATGTCATAGCCCATACTTGTAGAAAAGGTTTCTAAGAAACTTCCACACCCACTTGAACATGCTTCATTAAGAATGATTGATGAAATCATCCCATCATCAAGTTTGAAACATTTCATATCTTGGCCACCAATATCGATGATAAAATCAAC
>JAASSV010000143.1 GCA_021767685.1 Caryophanales bacterium
AAAGAACAACATTATTCCTAGGTGTTTCTAACAACTCATCGTATTTATGAAATGCATTTTCGTTGATGAACCTTATATAGGCAACAGCAAGCAACAGAGCAAGTAATAGAAGGATGATATAAGTTCTTGTAATATATCCTTGCAAAAATAGTCCATACAATACGATAAATGTTAATAGAGTATCAACAATAGTATCTGATGGAAAACCATCCTCATCGTTTTTTAGGCGTGCTTGGAGATTGTAATATAATGAAGCAAGGAACGAAAAAATTAAGGTAATGATTGTAGCAAAATTTATCATAGTCATACCCTCCTAATATGGATTATTATATTATATTTAATGTTGCAATGCAATCTTTGAAAGGTATTTCGGATGCAAACAGATTTAATATACGATATAATTAATTTAGAAATTGAAAGGAGAAAATCAATGAATAAAAAATGCTTAATTAAGTTTGAACATGATGATTACAAAGATTTAATGCACTATGTTGTTTATGATGGTGACGTTGTGGTACTTTCGAGAGAAGAATCCGAAAAGGTACGTTACGTTAAAAAACATGGATTCCTATTTGTATCGTTTGATATTGATTCCGAAAAATTTGAAAAATTAAATGTTAAAGTTATTACAGACAAAGACTACGTTAAAAAGGTATACGATTATATGATTGAAACAAACAATGCCTATTTTAAGAGTGGTACCGATGGATTATGCGCAATTAAAATATTAAAAGATCAAAAATAACATGGAGACATGTTATTTTTTTGTAATTGTCTATAAATAGAGAATATGGTATAATAACTCTCGATGGATTAAAACATGGGGGTATTTATATGTCTAAGTACAGAATTCTTATTGATAGTACAACTTACTTACCAAAAGAGGTCATCGAAGATAATCATATTAAGGTTGTTTCTTTAATGGTAAGTACTGATGATGGTCAATCTTTTAAAGAAGTTGATATATCACGTGAATATATTATTGATAAACGCAATCAAGGGGCTAAGTTTAAAACTAGTCAACCAGCACCAGGAACGTTTTTGAAAGCGTACCAAGAGATGTTTGAAACAGGAACTGAGAAGATTTTTTATATCGGATTATCTAAGGGGTTAAGCGGTACCTATCAAGCTGCAAAATTAGCTAGAGATATGCTTGATAATCCGCAAGATGTCCATTGCTTCGATACCAATCAAGCTGCTTATGGTAACGAGATGTTGACCTATTATTTAATTGATTTGATTAAACAAGATTTAGATGCGAAGGAAATCATAGATAAGATGGATGAAGCTATTGCTTCTGTACACCTATTATTTACGGTTGAAAACTTATTTTCTTTGGTAAAAGGTGGTCGATTAACTGTAGCAAAAGCGTTAATCGGTAGTGTTTTAAGAGTCAAACCTATTGTTCAAACAAACAACGGTAAATTGGAGTTATATCAAAGTAAGCGAACTTATAAAAAGGTTTATGATGTTATGATAAGCGATATTCAAGCTGCGTATGATGACAATAAAGAAATGTATATTACCGTCACGCATACCTATTCAAAAGACAGAGCAGAGAAACTAAAAGAGATTATTGAAGAGACGTTTCCTAAAGCTAAGGTACGTTTTACCGATTTGCTTGGCCCAGTTTTGACAATACACGTGGGTAATAAAGGGTTTGGTATTGCTTGGTTCACGGTAACAAAATAAAAAAATGGCACTATGCGTTTGCATAGTGCTTTTTGTATTCATCAACAATGTCTCTTAATGCAAGAAAAGGTTTCATGTTTTTATGTGGTGATTCTAGGATATTGGTATCTTTGATAAATGAGACAGCATCATATTCTCCTATTAAAGAGTCTAATAGTAGAAAATAGCCATGTACATACCGATTATCCTCATGATCGTAATCATCAATGTATATATCAAGGGTTAATCCGTCTTCCTCCTGTTTTTCAGAAAAGAAAATATCTTCATAACCAAGGGTTAATCCATCTAATTCGACATGGTGTTGAAGCGTATGTTCACGTTGTCTTAATGCAATAACTTCCCAGTTTGAATGACCTGGAAAAGCTTCTTTTAGCTTAAAAACATCGTCAAAAGCCCGTGCCATACCATCTGCGGAAATAATGAATTGCCTATAGTTATCAAGCTGTTCGCTAATCTCGAACACAAGATCTGCATGGATTTGCTTTAACCGTTCATCTATAAGCGGTACATAAGTTTCAGCTTTTTGTTCAATGTGTTTGTAGACATCATTTTCTATAGTGAAAAACCATTCCCAAAATTTCTTATATTTATCCATATCATCACCTAATTATAGTATAGCACAAATTACATGCCAAAACATGCCAAAATAATATTGACATGATATGACATGCATGGTATGATAAGTATGAGGTGAAACGATGGAGCACTATTACACATTAAAAGATGTTATGGATATCACTAAACTATCAGAACGCACAATACGACGCTATTTAAAACAAGGAAAACTTATTGGTAATAAGGTTGGTAAAGAATGGAGATTTACTGAAGAGAATTTAAAAAACCTCTTTAGTAATATTGATTTTGCATCTCAAATAAGCTCTTTATCAAATGAAAAAGTTAAGCAATTTATCGAAGGCAATTATGAAAAAAAGGAGGATCATCGGATGTTAAGTATCTTTGATATTGATCAATTATCCCGTAGTGAATTACATGATGTTAAGATGATGTTGATGCGAATCAGTAACCAACATAAGAACATTGATATGAAATTTAATACAAAAGAGAATAAAACACGCATTACGTTAATTGGGAATATTGATTATATTTCTGAGTGTGTGACGGAGTTGAAAAAAATTATGAGTTAAAAGGCCGTAGTTGGCCTTTTTTTCATCTTCTAACACAAACGATAAAATTAATTTAACGTAATCGTTGACAAAAGTGACAAAATACAATAAAATATAATTGACGATAAAAAATATTTAACGAATAACTTAGGAGGTGACATCATGTTAGTATATACATCTTATGACTTTGAAAAAGACACCAATGATTATAAAACAAAAACAGAACTATCAAAAAGTAAATAATTCCATGTCATGTATGATATACTATATATGAGGTGGCATTATGGAAGAAAAACTAAGAGTTATTAAGACCGATGAAGAACTTAAAATTTTTACAGACCCTTATCGCATGAAAATTATTGAAACGTTTAGAGAGAATGAAGAACCTATGACTGTTAAGCAAGTAGCAGACAGTTTAGGTGAGGTTCCAGCTAAAGTTCATTATCATGTGAAAAAACTACTTAAGATAGAACTGATCGAGTTAGATCATATTGAAATCATTAATGGGATTAATGCGAAGTATTACAAAATGCCTTATAGTGAGTTTCGTGTTGAATTGCCTTCAGGAACACAAACAGGTAGTAAAAGAAGACAACTGAACTATATATCAAAAATGATTTCAGAAATTCTAGAAGAGTTTAAAGATGATGTTTATGCTAGGCAAGATCATTTAATTAAGAATGAAACCAATGCTGAAGATGAAGGAACGGTTCATCAAAACTCACTCTTTCTAAATGAAGAAGAGTTACGTCAATTTACAGAGGACTATACACAGTTGGTCGAAAAATATAAAGAAAATCGTTCGAAAAAAGATGG
>JAASSV010000144.1 GCA_021767685.1 Caryophanales bacterium
ACGTTATGTCTATCCTAGATGGAAATATTCTGACATCTTACAATTTTATATATTTGGTCTTGTTGTGCATATTGTCATGTTGTTATGTTTACTGACATTACCTAGTCCAACGGACATAGAGACCATCTTAGTGGTTGGGCCTATCGTTATATTAACTTATCCAATCGCAACAATGTTTTTATCTTTAGCAGCTAAAAACTATGATGAGCGGGTGAAATCTCATCAACTGATTGAAATTAGTGAGAAGCGTTACCGTTCTTTAATAGAAAACAGTGAACTTGGTATGATTCAATTTAATACAGAAGGTGTTATTGAAGTAACCAATCAAGCATTCGCAGATATTTTGCACACGACAAAAAAAGATTTAGTCGGATTGAATATGCTCGCATTACCTAATCAAGACCTCGTAGCGGCATTAAAACGCTGTTTAGATGGTAAGACTGCTTTGTATGAAGGTATGTATCAGTCTGTATTATCATTTCATATTTTTCCCGTACGTGTTCGCTTTTCTCCAATCATTCAAAATCATAAAGTAACAAGTGGTATCGGTATTATTGAAGATCTAACGAAAGAATACGAACATCGCGAACAAATTGAACAACTACGCTTAACAGATGCGCTAACGAAATTGCCAAATCGTCTAGCGTTCGATCAATTACTGGGTAATTATACAATCGAAGATAAACAACTACCAATATCAATTATATCCTGTGATATCAATACATTTAGAATTATAAATACCTCCTTTGGATATGATATTGGTAATCAAGTCCTTGTGACCATTGCCAACTTATTCAAAACATATATTAAAGATACGAACCATTATATCTTTCGTATTGAAGGGGATCAATTTATTTTATTGATGAATAATACCTCTGAAACAGAGGCTGAAAAAGTCTGTCTTGATTTTAAAAATAAAATAAAGAACTTTGATCAATTCGACTTCAGTATCAACACAAGTTTCGGCTACCATACCCTCACAAATAAAAATACCTCATTAGTTGATGCGTTCGATCAGGCTGAAAAAGATTTACAAACCAATAAGATTTATGATGAATCAAGTATTTCGATGAAAACAATTGATGTTATTATGACAACGCTATTTGAAAAAAACAAACGCGAAAAAGAACACTCAGAACGTGTTAGTCATATTTCAAAACGGATTGCTAAACAACTATATAATAACCCCACATTTATTAAACGTGTTGAACTTGCCGGGAAACTTCATGATATTGGAAAAATCAACATATCAACCGAGGTTCTAGATAAGCCTGGCAAACTTACCAAACATGAGTTTGAACATATTCGTAGTCATCCAGAATCAGGCTATAAAATACTATCTGCGGTGCCTGAGTATGCACAGATTGCCAATATCGTATTAGCGCATCATGAGCGCATTGATGGTAAAGGCTATCCGTATGGTATAGACGGCAATGAAATCCCTCAGGAAGCTAAAATCATCTCTGTCGCAGATGCGTTTGACGCCATGATAAACGAACGGCCCTATAAACCAAGAATGTCAACTCTAGAAGCACTAGAAGAACTAAAAAATAACCAGGGCTCGCAGTTTGATGAAGACGTTGTCAATGCATTTATTGAAACCTTTAAAAAACCCTCTAAGGAGTAATTCACTCTTAGAGGGTTTTATTATGATTGATAATCGTACTTGCATAGGTAACCATTCTATGATGACGCTCTTCAATCTCTGTGACGAGTTGAGTTAACGCTTGGTGCGATAGCGTCTTTGGTAGTTTGATCTTCTTCTTCGGCCAAATTGCAATATGAACCTCCTCAGTATTTGAGCTAACATAATAATGTTTTACATCAAACTGTGTTGGGATTTGATCAAACACTTTTCGTAAAGGATCAGGAGCCTGAGTTTGATTAGAAGACTTGGGTAAGTAAACTTTATCCTCTGCTTCTTTGATGCGTTTAAAAGACTGTCCCTTTAATGCCGGGCGACCGGTGTTCCGGATTTGGGCCATCGGGATACCTGGTTGCTTAATCACTGTGTAGAGCCCATCAAAGTGAACCGCCGCTGATTGGCCATTAGATGTCACGAGTCGCATGTGCATCATAATACATGGAATACCGTCTACTGTACCATCAATGCGGTACTGATGGGTGACACTCGCAAAGCGGGTGAACAGTCCCATAGATTGATTAAATTCAGGGGCTTTTTCTGGCATTTTTTGATACTCAAACTTTGTCTCATACCGATCATTATAACGACTAATCGCAAAAGGAAATACAATACCATATAATACATCTTTACGTTCTTTAAACTGCCTTACCCAATAAATGATTGTCATGATTAATACAAATAATATTACGATAACACCATACATAATTAGGATAAATTCCAAGACATAGAACACGATCATTATGAATAAAAGTGTCATAAGTAACACACTACCAGCAATTTTATATATACGACGTGAACGCGCTTTATTGTCTGTCATCGCTTCGTCTACTAAGTCAACAATAGATCGATTCGTTAACCTATCAAATGCATCTTTCATGAACTCACCTCTGTTTGTTATAGTCACATTATACCATAGTTATCTCTGAAAACATATCGGCCGACATTTTATAAAAAATATGATAAAATAATTAAAAGGAGTGAGTGATATGCATATTACCCCGTCAATCCGACAAAACTTTTTTACAAATGCGCACCCGTTAGGATGCGAATACACGATAACATCATATATTAAGGAAGCCAAAGCACTAGATAACTTTAACGGACCAAAAAACGTCTTAATTATTGGTGGATCTAGTGGATACGGTCTAGCATCACGTATTGCGCTCGCTTTTGGTGCTCATGCGAGTACATTAAATATTAGTTATGAATCATTACCACGCGGTAAACGCACAGGGAGTGCAGGGTATTGGAATAATGTCTTTTTCCAACACCATACCAAATCACTTAATACCATTCACCGTGATATCATTGGAGATGCTTTCAGTCAAGAGACGAAACAAGAAGCAATTGAGAAGATAAAAGAACAGTTTGGACCAATAGATCTTGTCATATATAGTTTGGCTGCTGGTGCGAGAAAAGATCCAGAAACTGGTGATCTTGTCCGCTCTGCGATTAAACCAATTGAAGACACTGTCAGTGGCGTAACCATTGATATTGCTCATCGCGAGTTAAAAGAGATTACACTTACGCCAGCATCTGATGAAGAGATTAAAGACACTGTCTTTGTAATGGGAGGCAGCGACTGGGCTGATTGGATTCATGTTTTACATGATGCTGGTGTGTTAAATAAAGGAGCAAAAACGATTGCCTATACGTACATTGGGGCCGAATCAACCAAAGCCATTTATCGCGAAGGTACATTAGGAAAAGCGAAAGAAGATTTAGAACAACACGGACGTGACTTAAATGACTATTTAGCAACTCACTTAAATGGTGAAGCCTTAATCTCATCAAGTAAAGCGGTCATCTCAAAAGCAAGTGTGTTTATTCCGAAAATGCCAATTTATGTCTCTGCGTTATTTGATGTGATGAAAGAACACAATGTCCACGAAACCATCTTAGAACACAAGTACCGACTGTTTAAAGATATGGTATATGGACATAAACGTCTGACTGATGATCAGGGAAGATTACGGTTAGA
>JAASSV010000145.1 GCA_021767685.1 Caryophanales bacterium
ATTGCTGTTGCGATATAAAACCCATAGTAATCTTCTCTTGGTACTTGACTCCGTTTCACATACATTGATTGTGTATCAAGAACGCCAGTATACATATCCGTGCTAATATCAACCTGCCCATAAGTGTTATCAAAAGACGTCATTTGATAATACTGATATGTTGATGTTCCCTGACCAATAACACTAAAGGCAATCTCAACATCTAATACTTCAGTAAAGTTTAATTTTAAATCTGTTAAGAGTAAGGCATCCGTTACTTTATCATGATCATTTTGAACTACCTCTACTGTTCGGCAGTATCTCCCATATTCCTCATGAACGTAACAATAGGTATACTCTCCAACAATCGCAGTATCGATGTCACTTTCCACAGTAAAGTCTTCCGTTTTCACTCCATCAATAGTGATTCCTTCATCTTCATAATTATCTAATCGTTTAATTGTAGTCTCGGTCTTTCCAACAAGTTTTACTTCAGGGACATGCTTTTGTGTCTCTTCACATCCACTTATACTTAATATTAAAAGCACTAAAATCAATAGTTTTTTCATTCTATCATCCTTTCTAAACACTTTTAATATCTTACTTAATAACAGAGAGAATTTCAAGGCTAAATGTTACAAAAACCAATTTTTGTCATTTCTGTTTTATTTACAATTAAGAGAAGCAATGATATGATAAAGATAGTACGAAAACCAAATATTCATACGTGTAAGTATTTTATAATTATAAAGGATGTGACCACATTGAATAAAACGATAAAAACTCTCTTAGAACATAAACTTGTTGCTGTCATTAGGGCAGATTCTAAGACCCAAGCACTAGCCATCGCAGATGCCATAATTAAAGGTGGTATCACTGCGATTGAAATCACCTTCACGGTTGATGATGCCATAGATGTTATTAAAGCATTACATAAGCTGTATGGAGATCAGATATTACTTGGCGCAGGGACTGTCCTAAATCAAGAGACTTGCCAATTAGCAATTGAAAATGGTGCTAAATATATTGTTAGTCCAGGATTTGATCAGAAAAGTTTAACCTATTGTCAAACTAATAATATCCCCTATATTCCAGGCTGTTTAACGGTCACTGAAATCATGACAGCTAAGGCTCAAGAAGTCGACTTAGTTAAACTCTTTCCAGGTAGCGCGTTTGGACCAAAATACATTAAGAGTATTCATGGTCCACTTCCAGATATTCATATTATGCCAACAGGTGGCGTGACGTTAGATAATATCGCTGAATGGTTCCATTATGGGGCTAGTGCAGTTGGCATAGGTAGTGCTTTAACTCATCCTGCAAAACAGGATGACTATGATAAAATTACAGAATTAACACAACAATTTGTAAAGAAAGCAAAGGTGTAAAACAATGTCAAAAATAGTCACGTTAGGCGAAATTATGTTGCGTTTATCAACACCGCTTCATAAACGATTTATACAAAGCGAACAATTTAATGCCACTTACGCAGGGGCTGAAGCAAATGTCGCCGTATCCTTAGCTAATTATGGATATGATGCCTATTTTGTATCAAAAGTTCCTAACAACCTCATTGGAAAAAGTGCAATTAATCAATTAAGACAGTATGGTGTTAACACTGATTATGTTTCCAATGGTGGTGATCGACTAGGTGTTTATTATCTTGAAACAGGAGCATCGATGCGACCGAGTAAAGTGATTTATGACCGGGCACACTCATCATTTAGTAAAGCAACAATAGATGATTTTGATTTTGATGAGATATTTAAGGATTGCACATGGTTCCACTTTAGTGGTATCACGCCAGCCTTAAGTGATAGCGTCGCAAAACTCACAGAACGTGCTTTACAAAAAGCTAAAGCAATGGATATTACCGTGAGTGTGGATCTTAATTACCGTAAAGCCTTGTGGACACGTGAAAAAGCACAGAAAACAATGATCCCATTAATGCAATATGTTGATGTTTGTATTGGAAATGAAGAAGACATTAAAGATGTCTTAGGTTACACGCCAAAAGATACGGACATTACACAAGCAAAAATTGATATTGATGGGTATAAAGATGTGTTCAAAACCATCTGTGAAGCCTTTGATTTTCGTTATGTCGTCTCCACCCTTAGAGAAAGTTATAGCGCTAGTGATAATGGTTGGCGTGCCTTACTTTATGATGGTGAATCATTTTATACATCAAAGAAATATGATATACGTATTGTTGATCGTGTTGGTGGCGGTGATAGTTTTACTGCGGGTCTAATTCATGGGTTACTCACCAAAGACACCCAAGACGCTTTAGAATTTGCAGTTGCGGCTAGTGCTTTAAAACACACGATTCATGGTGATTTTAATCTCGTCTCTGAAGAGGAAGTTAACGCATTAGTTAACGGCGATGCTTCTGGTCGAGTGAAGCGATAGAAAAGGAGATAATCATGCCAAAAATAAAAGATATTAGAACCATTCTTACCGCACCTGAAGGGGTTAACCTAATCGTTGTAAAAGTTGAGACAGATAAAGATGGCTTATATGGATTAGGCTGTGCTACTTTTGCTTACCGTGAACTTGCTGTTAAGAATGTTGTTGAAGAGTATTTAAAACCATTATTAGTTGGTCGTGATGTTCATAAAATTGAAGATTTATGGCACGTCATGAACAATAATGCATATTGGCGAAATGGTGGAATCACTAACAATGCAATCTCAGGTGTCGATATGGCCCTTTGGGATATTAAAGGAAAAATTGCTGGGTTACCGGTTTATGATCTTATTGGTGGTAAATCACGTGAAGGGATTCCTTTCTACCAACAAATAAACGAAAACACCATTGAAGATATTGTCAACAAAGTGGAAGAAATGAAAGATAACAATATTACACATGCTCGTATTCAATGGGGATTATATGGGGGTATTGCAGATGATATCAACAAGCCAATAAATGCTGAACCTGGCAATTATTTTAATCCTCATCAATATATGCGAGATACGATTCATATGTTTAAAGAGGTTCGCAAACATTGTGGTGAAGAGATTGAATTGATCCACGATGTCCATGAACGACTTATGCCATCTGATGCAATTTATCTGGCGAAGCAGTTAGAACCCTACCGATTATTTTATCTTGAAGATCCTTTCCCATTAGAACAAGGAACACGACTTAAACAGTTGAAAGCCCAAACCACAACACCAATAGCAGTTGGTGAACTGTTTAACAATCCTACTGAATGGATTCCTTTAATCAAAGACCAAGCCATCGATTTTATTCGTGTTCATATTAGTCAAATAGGTGGATTCACTCCTGCGAGAAAACTCGCCATATTAGCCGAACAATTCGGCGTGCGTACTGCTTGGCATGGTCCAAATGATGTCTCACCAATTGGTCATATGGCAAACATTCATTTAAGTTTGAACGCCCATAATTTTGGCATATTAGAATGGTGTGGATTCTCCGATGTTGTCTATAAAATGTTCCCTGGCATGCCAGAAGTTAAAAATGGCTATATCTACGCTAATGATAAGCCAGGCTTTGGTATTGATATCGATGAAGAGTTAGCTAAAAAATATCCGATTAAAACGAAAGTGACAAA
>JAASSV010000146.1 GCA_021767685.1 Caryophanales bacterium
ATTTTCATAGTTTTGGCTAATTGATGGCGTATAATTAATATTTAAAACATCCTCACTATCAGCTAAAACTTGATAATAGTTATTCGCATATTCTTCGATGGATTTGATAAATTGTGTTCGATTATCAACTAATATCTTTAGATAATCAATCAATTGTTCCGTGATCACATCAAGTAATAAATAGTCTTTTGTTTTTTGTTCTTGAAGTGTCTTTAATAGGTTGTTCCGTTCTTTGAGTAACGTCTGATACTGTTTTAGGGCATACATATACTCTTGTGATTGTTGTCCTAACTCAATATTTAAGAATCGTCGACGCGTTTTTGGATTACCTTTTATTAGGTCCAAATCCTCAGGCGCAAAAAAAACAACGTTAAGAGATCCAATATACTCACTTAACCGTTCCATTTCAATTCCATTATATTTTGCCTTTTTACCGGTTTTCGAAACAATGACACTCAACAATACTTCTTTGTCATTAAAATCAACGAGACCCTTAATTTTGGTATACTCATGGCCGATTTGAATAACATCTTGATCTTTATTCGTTTTGTGTGACTTGGTAAAGGCTAACATGTTCATAGCTTCTAAGATACTTGTTTTGCCTTGGGCATTGTCACCAACAAATATTATTTTATTGGCATTAAATGGTTGTTTGAATGATTTATAGTTACGGAAGTTATTTAACTCTAGCTGTTTAAGTTTCATCTTTGGTTATCTTGTACGTGTCATCACCAACAATATCGATGACATCTCCCGGATAACATTTTCTCCCGCGCTTGACTTCAATTATACCATTAACTGTTATTTGCTCATTTTCAAGCAAAGCCTTGGCAATTCCACCTGAAGAAACAATATTCATGAACTTCAAAAATTGTCCTAAGGTGATATATTCTGTTGTGATTGGCGCCTCTTTCATAAAACACACTTCTTTCATATATATACTATATTATAATTATATAATAAATTAAGAGAATAAACAAGGTTATTTAGAGCAAAAAAAAGACCGAAAAATTCGGTCTATTCAGTTCTAACTGGTAAGATGAGTTGTAACATTTTATCATCGTATTCACCTTTGATGATAAATGGTCTAATTTCACCGGTAAAATTGATTGCCACTTCGCTTGAATTAAAGATTTTCAGTGCATCTAGAATATATTTTGAGCTAAATGCAATCTTGAATGGCGTACCGACAATTTCATCAACAGGATAAACTTCTTCTAATACTTTCCCTATTTCTGGACTGTTCGATGTGATTTCTACTATATTATCTTTGCGTAAACTTAGTTTTACTATTGCGTTATTACCATCACGACTAGATAATAAACTTGCACGTTCAATCGCTGTCATTAAGTCTTCTTTATTGAATTTAATTACAATTGGAAACTCTGTTGGAATCAATTTTGATGTTTCTGGGTAATTACCTTCTAATAATCGAGATTGGAATAAGATATTATTATATTTAAATAAAACCTTAGAATGATCAAAATGTATTTCAACTTCATCGTTATTGTTGTTTAATACTTTTAATAGTTCTTCTAAACTCTTTCCAGGTATAATAATATTCAATGGTTCATATTTATCTTTTAACTCAATCTCTTTTTGACTTAAACGATAACTATCTGTTGCAATCGCAGTTAGTTTGTTACCATCTATTTTGAAATTAACCCCGGTTAAAATAGGTCTATTTTCAATAGTAGATGTTGCAAAAGATGTTTGTCTAATGATTGACTTTAAGATTCTAACATTAATTTTAATAGATTTTACTTTTTCGCTAAACTGTAACTCAGGATAATCTTCTAAATCCATCATATTTAATGTGATGTCAGAACGATCAGCTTCAATTCTCAAAGTATTATCTGCAACTAATGACAAATTCACTTTCAATCCATCAAGTTTACGAATAATTTCAATGAAATATTTTCCTGGAATTAATAATGACCCTTCTGTTTCAACATTTAAACTTGGATCTTTAATATTAAGCTTAATTGCAATATCTGAATTACTTGTTGTGATAATTAATTGATCTTCTAAAACATCTAATTTTATTCCTTGTAAAGCAGGATTAGGTGTTTTATTGGACAATGCTTTTTGAGCAATTAATAAATTATTAAGTAACGCATCTTTGTTAATTTGAAAGTTCATACCATCACCTCTAAATAATTATCTTTCTTTTTATTGTTATTATTATGTTGTGTGGAAATGTGGAAAACAACTTTTTTCTTACCTTATTATAACACAAATAAGCCGTTTTTGAGCATTTTTTTTTAGTTTTCTCCACATTTCACCATTAGTTTTTCCACATCTTTTTTAACATTGTTATCCATTTCCATTTCATTCGTTATTTTTTCTACCGAATGCATAACCGTTGAATGGTCTCTATTATTGAAAAAAGATCCAATTTTCTTATATGGCAAATCAAATGTTTTTTTAATTAAATACATACTAACTTGTCTTGGAAAAACGTACTTAGCAGAACGTTTTCTAGAAATCATATCACTCGTACTTATGCGATAATAATCACTAACAACACTCATTATATTTTTAACCTTATGATTAGTGACACCATTGTTTTTAACCTTTGGTTTAATTAATGTTTCCAGAGCGGCTTCAGCATTTTTAACAGTAAAGTCAAGATTAAATGCCGTACAATAAAATAATACACGCTTTAATGCTCCTTCAAGTTCTCGAACATTATTTGTGAACATACTGGCAATAAACTCAATAACACTTTGTGGAATCAAGTCAGCATCTGATGTTTCAGCTTTAAGTTTCTTCTTTAGAATCTTAATACGATGATCTAAATCAGGACGATTTATATCAACAGTAACTCCCCATTCAAACCGCGAAGTTAAGCGAGACATTATATCTTTTAACTCATTAGCACTCCGATCACTTGTGATAACAATTTGTTTATGATTACTATGTAATGTCTCAAATAGTTTAAAGAACTCTTCTTGTGATTTTTCTTTTTTGGCGAGAAACTGAATATCATCGACAAGTAATACATCAACATCACGATATTTGTCATTAAACTCATCAAATTTCTTTTTACTAGCTAATCGAACATATTCTTCAACAAATTGATCGGTTTTTACATACAACACCTTTGCATTAATGTTTCCTTCTAAGACATAATTACCCACACATTGCATTAAGTGTGTTTTACCTAATCCAACATCCCCAAAAATATATAAAGGGTTCGCCACAATTCCGGGCTGATCAGCTACCTTAATTGCACTTGTATAGGCTAGTCGATTTGAGTTACCTACAACAAAACTGTCGAAAGTGTAACTAGTGTTAAGATTACTATTTAGCGTCTTTTTAGATAAGTTTTCAGGTTCTGTAATTGAAAACTCTTTTTGATCATCAAGTTCCTCTTTAGCTTGGTGTTCTGTAATTATCCTAAATTTATGGATGTCTTCAAACTTATGTTTTAGATAACGATTCAATTTATTTAAATAAAGCATCTCAATCCGTTTCTTAATGAAATCATTGGGAGCTATTAAATAAATATAGTTATTTGCGACCTTAAAGATTGTTTCGACGGGTTC
>JAASSV010000147.1 GCA_021767685.1 Caryophanales bacterium
ACCGAGCAACTTAGTGATGGCGATACGTTAGAGTTATATCAATTTGGTAAAATAATGCCTGTTGACTTTGATGGTGAAAAGGATATTGAGTTTATCCCATATCCTTCATATTTAAAACTCTTTGATACAGAAGATGCCTCCAAAACGGAGAAAGTAGCAAGCAAAGAAGAAGCGAAAACTCAAGAACCAACATCTAAAAAAGAAGCAACTACAAAAGAAGAAAAAACATCATCAACTGTAACCAAGGAAGACACAGAAGAAAAACCTGAAAAATCTAAAGAAAAACCTGAAGAAGTCACTGACGATAAAAAACCAAGAACAGAAGAGAAAAAAGAAGAGGAAAAAGAAGAGAAAACAGAAAAGAAAAAACCTAAACAGAAACCAAAGAAAAAAGCAAAACCTAAAACAAAGACAAAAACGGATATCATTAACTATATTGCTGATACAACAGATATCAGTAAAAACAAATCAAATAAGTTCTTAAAAGCGCTGGCAAAAGTGGTTCAAGAATCACTCGTAAATCGGGATGATGTTGAGTTTGGTGAAATGGGACATTTTACAACCATTGAAATGCCAGAAAAAGAAGCGGTAAACCCACAAACTAATGAACCAATTGTAGTCCCTGCACACCACCAAGTACGCTTCCGTTTTAATGACGATTTTCAAGATGAAGTAGACAAAGATTAAGGAGCATAATTATTTGCTCCTTTTTTCATTATTATAGTTGTATAATATATTTTTTATGTTATCATAAACATAGGAAAGACATCAAATGTCTTTATCATTTTTAATACTAAGTGAAAACGCTTTTATTGTAACGCGAAAGGAGACTTGATATGAAAGAAACAGCACTGCATCCAAAGCATGTTGCTTTAGATGCAAAAATGGCTGAATTTGCTGGGTATGATATGCCTATTGTGTATTCATCCATTACAGAAGAACACCAAAAAGTTCGAGAATCGTGTGGCTTATTTGACGTATCCCACATGGGTGAAATTACCGTTAAAGGGGAAGAAGCAACAAAACTTGTTAATTATTTATTCACAAACGATGTCACTAAAATGACTGAAAAACAAGTGCTTTATGGCATGATGTGTTATGAAGATGGTGGCGTTGTTGATGATTTATTAGTGTATAAATTTCATGATAAGCACTATTTACTAGTTGTTAATGCCTCTAATGTTGATAAAGACTTTGAATGGGTCTCGAAACATAACACTTTCCATTGTACGGTAACGAATGAATCAAATTACTACAGTGAAGTTGCCTTACAAGGACCTAAAGCAGAAGAAATCTTACAACAATTAACTGAATATGATTTAAACTTGATTGAGTTCTTTCATTTCGAGAATGTATTACTTGATAATCGAATCTATATGGTATCACGTACTGGGTATACAGGAGAAGATGGATTTGAAATATACGGTACACATCAAGAGATTGTTGAGTTGTGGGATCGCCTTTTAGAAGTTGGCGGAGACGCTATTGCTCCCATTGGATTAGGGGCACGGGATACATTACGATTTGAAGTTAACTTGCCATTATATGGTAATGAATTAAGTAAAACCATAACCCCACTTGAAGCAGGTTATAAATTTGCAGTTAAGCTTGAGGGAGACCCATTTATCGGCCGTGACGCACTAATCAAACAAAAAGAAAATAAAACAAAGCGTCGAATCGTTGGACTTGAGTTACAAGATAAAGGAATTATTCGGCATGGCTATGATGTATATAAAGACGATGAATTGGTAGGATTTGTTACTACTGGGTATAAATCGCCAAGTACTGGCAAAACCGTTGCGTTAGCTATGGTTGATCGTCCCTATGATAAATTAGGTACTGAATTAACAGTGGAAGTTAGAAATAAACGAAAAAAAGTTGTTGTTATCAAGAAGAAGTTTTATAATAAAAACTATAAGAAGTAAATAGGAGGATGCATAATGAGTAAAGTTAAAAAAGGTTATTATTACACAAATACCCATGAATGGGTTAAAGTTGAAGATGGATTTGCTTATATTGGCATTAGTGATTATGCCCAAGAAAATCTTGGAGAAATCGTATTTGTAGAATTGCCTGATGAAGAAATGGCAATTGAAGCTGGAGACGAACTTGGTGCAATTGAAAGTGTGAAGGCTGCAAGTGATATCCTCTCGCCGATTACAGGAACTATCGTAATGGTGAATGATGAACTAGAAGATAATCCTGAGTTACTGAACGAAGATCCTTACGAAAACTGGATTGTAAAAGTAGATATGGAAGATAAATCAGAATTATCAGAGTTACTAAGTCCAGACGAATACGAAGATATTTGCGAGGAGTAGGTGAGTACGGTGTTTAAGTACTTACCCCATACGGAACAAGAAATCAAAGAAATGCTGCAAGTCATCGGTGTCAACAACATTGATGACTTGTTTCACGACGTTCCGAAATCCTTAAAAGACCTTGATTTAGATGTTCCAAAGTCACATAGTGAATTAGACATATTTGAACGGTTTAATACCCTAGCCAATAAGAATACCCCGCTGACACCATTTGTCGGTGCTGGAGCGTATGATCACTATACACCAACAGTGATTCGTCATTTAATAGAACGTCAAGAATTTTTGACTGCTTATACACCTTATCAACCTGAAATTTCCCAAGGAACCTTACAATATATATTTGAATTCCAGAGTATCGTTACTGAGTTAACACACATGGACGTGGCAAATGCCTCAATGTACGATGGTGCGACCGAAACCGCAGAAGCAATGATGATGGCATGTAAAGCTAAACGTCGTCAAAAAATATTTGTCTCTGAAACCCTTAACCCAGCAATGATCAATGTGATTCAAACCTATGCAAAATACCGTGATATTACTATCACGTTAATTCCAGAACAAGATGGTGTAACGAATGTTAACGTCTTTAAAGAACTGAATGATAAAGAACACGCTGGAATTATTATTCAAAGTCCAAACTATTATGGAAACATTGAAGATTTAACCCCTTATCGTGAGATTCTTGATGACACTAAAGGGTTATTTATTGTGAATAGTGATTTAGCCTCACTTAGTATCCTCAAACCTGGTGGACAGTACGGTGCTGATATTGCTGTTGGTGATGCCCAATCACTTGGAATTCCATTATGGTATGGCGGACCTTACATCGGCTACATGGCAACAACGAAAAAGTTAATGCGAAAAATGCCAGGACGGATTTGTGGTGTCACAGAAGATGTCGATGGCAAACGTGCTTATGTGCTCACATTACAAGCACGTGAACAACACATTCGTCGTGAAAAAGCGAACTCAAACATTTGTTCTAATCAAAGTTTGCTTGCACTATTTGTCACGATATATGCGGCTGTTATGGGTAAAAAAGGAATCAAAGAAGCGCAACAAAAATCCTTTAATGCGACCCATTATCTTGCCGAAAAATTAACAGCGCTTAGTGGTTATGAGTATGCCTTTAAACAGCCATTCTTTAAAGATGTGTGTATTGAAACTACGCATGATCCAAAAGCGTTACAACAAGCGTGTCAAGATAAGGGCTTTTTTGCGCCACTCAT
>JAASSV010000148.1 GCA_021767685.1 Caryophanales bacterium
AAAAGGAATCACAGAGGGTGTGATTCCTGGACCGTTAGATGCGAAAAAAACCTTTATGGTTCAATCGTTAGTTTCTGGTAGCATCATGCGTTATACCAATGTTGATGTTGAACATACTTTATCATTAGATGAAACGATTGATGCGATTTATGATAGTTTAATTGTTATTGTTAAAGAATAAGGACTTCAGTTTATGAAGTCCTTTTTTATGGTAAATGATTGTGGTATGTCCGCTTTATAATAGACAATGAAGAAATCTGTTTTTGATGCGATTAATCTCGTGTGTTTAAATAATAAATGTAATGGTATGGTTGTTAGTTCTGCGAGGTATTCTAAGACTTTGCGCCTAGTTGCTTTTGTGATGGTATCTGACCAAAAGATTTTCGGTTTAATCGTTGAACGCATTAAGTAATCTTGTAAAATAAGATACTGTTCATCATCATCCAATAGGGGCATAATCCGTTGGTAGATATCATGGAGTTGATAACGATGGAAACTATAATTGTGTTTCTCATAATGTTTAGCAAGTACCAATAAGAACTGGTAGGGTGATGGTTGATTTAAAAGTAACTCATGCATATTATCGCCAAAATAGCCTTTGTTGTGATAAAGTTCAAGCATATGTTCTACGGCGTGGATTTCTGTGATGTCTTGTTGACTTAAAACCGCTGTTTCAATGAGTTCATAAGGCGCTTCTTGATGATAAATGATACCGAATGTATCCGCTTCTTCGCGTAATAAGGTTCCTCTTAATAGTTTCAAAAACCCAAGTTGTAACTCTTTTGCTCCTAGTTTAAAGACCTCGTCAAAGGTATGAATAAATGATGTTTTATCTTCTTCAGGTAATCCCGCAATTAAATCAAGGTGTAAGGTAATGATATCCGCATCAACCATGTGTTTGATATTGTCAAACAGTCGGGTATTATTTTGATGACGATGAACCAATAAGTTTGTTGTTTCATTCAACGATTGTATCCCAATTTCAAAGCGGAATAAGTCTTTTGGGCTGTGGGAATGGATATAATCAATTAATTTGGGATCTAGAATGTCACCGGTTATCTCAAATTGAAAGACTGTTTCATGGTTATTGTGATCAATAATAAATTGAATTAAATCCAGTGTTTTTTTATTCGCATTAAAGGTGCGATCTAAGAACTTAATTGTCTTAGCGCCATGTTTCATATAATATTTGATGGTCTCTTTTACTTGGTTAATATCAAAGAAACGCACGGTTTTTTCTAATGACGATAGACAATAGCTACAATTGTATGGACATCCTCGAGAACTTTCAATATAGGCTATACGATGCTTAATATGTGGGATATCCTCTTCAAAGAAATAAGGTGGGTTAAGGGTATTTAGATCTTTGATTTCTTGTATTCTATTATGAATTATTTGGCTGTCTTTAATATAACTTAAATTGGGGATATTATCACACGACGTATCGTTAGCAATGGCGTGTAAAAGGGCATTAAATGCCAGTTCACCTTCCCCTTTGATAATGTAAGATACATGTGGTAATGATAAAAATGTTTCGGGATCATAACTGACTTCAGGTCCTCCAAGAACAATAGGGACTGATGGACGACTTTCTTGAAGGAGTGTTTTGACAATTTCAACATTCCAAATATAAACACTGATACCTATGAGTGATGCATCACTGTTATTAATGGTATCTATCATATCATTAATGGAATCTTTAATAGTGAATTCTTTTATCGTACAGGGAAAATCGCTGTTGGCCTTAAGAAGGCGAACAGCGTTATTTGTATGTATGTATTTTGCATTGATACTTATCAGTAAAGCATTCATAAGAATCACCAAAATAATTGTACCATATTATTAAGAAAAGACCATAGATGTGTTACAATTATGATAGAAAAAGGTGATACGATGGATAAATTTAAATTACAAGCAGATTACACCCCGATGGGGGATCAGGTAAAAGCGATTGATTATTTAGTGAATAATTTAAACGATAATGTTAAAGAACAGATTTTACTTGGTGCCACAGGGACAGGTAAAACCTTTACCATCAGTAATGTGATTGAGCGGGTAAATAAAAAGACGTTAGTTCTTGCGCACAATAAGACGCTGGCAGGACAATTGTATAGTGAGTTAAAACAGTACTTTCCGGATAACCGTGTGGAGTACTTTATTTCCTATTATGATTATTATCAGCCAGAGGCGTATGTACCATCTCGAGATTTATTCATTGAAAAAGACGCAAAGACAAACGATGAGATAGATGAGATGCGCCATAGTGCGACTGCCTCATTATTAGAACGAGATGATGTGATCGTCGTGGCGAGTGTGTCTTGTATTTATGGGATTGGAGATCCTGAGGACTATAAAAACTCAATGATGACTTTACGTGTTGGGCAAATTATTGATCGGGATGACATCACCTCAAAACTTGTGGATATGCTATTTACACGTAATGATTACGACTTTACCCGAGGAACGTTTCGGGTTAAAGGTGATGTGATTGAAATTTTACCTACCTATTCAAAAACTAACGGGCTTCGCATTGAAATGTTTGATGATGAAATTGAACGCTTACGTGAAATTGATATTTTAACCGGTGAGGTATTAAATGAATATAATGTATTATCGATTTTTCCAGCAACACAGTTTGTGACGAACAAAGATAAGTTAGAAGAAGGGATACACCGGATTGAACAAGAACTTGAAGAACGGGTTAAGTTCTTCAAAGACAATGATCAGTATTTAGAAGCTGAACGTATTCAACAACGGACGAAGTACGACCTAGAGATGTTACGGGAAGTCGGGAGTTGTAGTGGTGTAGAAAACTATTCTCGCCATTTAAGTTTGCGTGAAGCAGGTGAGACACCATCGACATTAATGGATTTCTTTGGCGATGACTTTTTACTTGTGGTTGATGAATCACATGTTACTTTACCCCAAGTAAGAGGGATGTATAATGGCGATCAAGCGCGTAAACAAACATTAGTAGATTATGGTTTTCGTTTACCGAGTGCGCTTGATAATAGACCTTTAAACTTTGATGAGTTTAATGAAAAGATCGATCAAGTTATTTATCTATCGGCAACACCAGGAGATTATGAGATGGAACGTACCCCTCATCTTGTGGAACAGATTATTCGTCCAACAGGATTACTCGATCCACGTGTTGATGTCCGTGAAAAAGAAGGCCAAATTGATGATATTGTCAATGAAATTATGGCTAAAATAGAAAAAGACCAACGGACACTCATCACAACCTTAACAATCAAAATGAGTGAAGATTTAACCAATTATTTACGTGAGTTAGGATTTAAAGTTGCCTATTTACATAGTGAGATTAAATCGTTAGAACGGCTTGAAATCATTCGTGAACTCCGCTTAGGAAATTACGATATCTTAGTCGGAATTAACCTATTGCGTGAGGGACTAGATATCCCAGAAGTAGGACTTATCTGTATCTTAGATGCCGATAAACAAGGTTTCTTACGTAGTAAACGTAGTCTCATTCAAACCATAGGACGGGCCGCAAGAAACAAAGAAGGAAAGGTTAT
>JAASSV010000149.1 GCA_021767685.1 Caryophanales bacterium
CACCACCACTATCGACAACACCCGCTTCTTTTAAGACAGCTAGTAAGTCTGGTGTGCGTTCTAATGATTCATTCGCTTCTTGGAAATAGACATTCATAATGTCTAGTAACCCCATATCTTTATCCGCTTCTTCTAATGCTTTGTTTGCTGCTTCTCTAGCAACGGTTAAGATGGTTCCTTCAACCGGATTGATAACAGCACCATAAGCTTGTTCAACACCTTGTATTAATCCCTTTACAAATTCAACTGAGTTAGCTGTTTCTTTCCCCTTAAATGTTTTTGCGAAACCGCTAAATAGTTGTGATAAAATAACCCCACTATTTCCTCTTGCTCCCATTAATAGTCCACGTGATAGAGTTTTTGCTACTTTTTCAACACTTGCATCATTTAATTCAGCAATGGCTTCAACACCACTCATCATTGTTGATTGCATATTACTTCCTGTATCTCCATCTGGTACCGGGAATACATTGAGTTCGTTAATGCGCTGATGATCATTGCGTAATGCGATGGTTCCATTAGTGATTAAAAGTTTAAGCAAATTTCCATCAATTACAGTTGGGTTCATAATTTTCCTCCATTTATAGTTAATTAAAATTGTGTAGTCTTCTATTTTGTTTATTTACTTTTCATATTTTATCACATTCACTATTTGAATGCAACAAATAAGGTAGTAAGACTAGATGTCTTCTACACTGATATTATACACTATGTGATTTGATATTCAAAATAGTTTAGTTATTCGCCTTTTTTACGAGCTTTCCAGCAATAAACGATGTCAAGAAAAACCGATTTTTTTCAGCGACTTCAAAACCGTTTTCAGTAGCGGTTTTAATAAAGTCATGCGTTAACGTACAATCACGACTCAATAACATCCATACTGGGTTAATGAGTTTGAATAGTGCGCGTAATATCGGATTCTTTGGTAAGACATGTTCTATAAACAAGATCTGACCATCATCTTTTAACACCCGTTTTAACTCTTGCATACCAATATGTTTATGATCGACACTACAAAAGACAAGTGTATGTACAATCGTATCAAAGTGATTATCTGAATAGGGTAACTTTGTCGCACTGGCTTCTTTGATACACGCATCCTTATCCATCTTGTTCTTTAAATGTTTAGATAACTTAACATCTGTGACACAAACTGATGAGATATTATCATTATTATAATAAGGGAGATTGGCCCCTGTTCCTGAGCCTACTTCTAATGTTTCTCCGTATGCTTTTTCTAGGATATATTGCCGTCTTTTTCGAATACCTAAGCGCTCTAAAGGCGCCATGAATACATCATAAAATGATACCATATTATCACCTACTAATTATTATAACAAGTTTAAATCTCCCCTGCATGTCTTATACGATATAAAAAAATAATTTTTTTACTTGCTTTTTCCCTATTATGTGATATTATATTTATTGCTTGTATTCTATAATACAGAAACGGAGGAATAACAATGGCACGCAAATGTTATGTTACAGGAAAAAATGGTATGAGTGGTAATACAAAATCATTCTCACTTCATACAGAAAAACGTCGATGGAAATCTAACCTTCAAAAGGTTCGCATTATCGATGAAGATGGCAAAGTGAAACGTGTGTATGTTTCAGCTAGAGCCTTGAAAAGTGGTTTAGTTAAACGCGCGTAGTGTTTTATAAGAGCCGGCAACGGCTTTTTTTATGGAATAAATGAAATATCCCTCTCTCTTTTTAATGAAAAAAGCACCTATTGGGTGCTTTTTTCATTTTGATGTATCACTAGTAAACAACCGCTATCAAAGGTAATACTACCTTCTCCTTCGTTGGATACACATAAGGGATCGAAACGATCCAAATTAAAATATGTTAAGGGGTATTTAAACCCTGATAATGATAAGTTTTTAACATCTTCAACCGCAAAAAATGAGATAAAATCAAATCCGTTTTCTAATGTATATTGTCCGGGATCTAGGGTGTAAATTAACGCATCATCTGTTTGAATACTAATGTTCCCAAGTAACAATAAATCAAGATTAGCAAGCGTATGATCTAACCGTTTACCGATCCCGCCATATAATACGATTTCATCATGTTCAATATATAACGCTCTTGTGACAGCTAAATAGGTATCTGTATAATCTTTCTTTGCTTTATACAGTTCCGTTTCTTCTGCGTAAGCTTCAATATCTTTACGTTCATCTTTAGTAACACTATCAAAATCTCCAATCGCTAAGTCGATGGGGATTTTTTTATCTTTTAATGTCAAGCACGCATGATCAACGGCAATGATATATTGATTGTCTTCTGCCTCGTATAAGTCAAGTATCGCTTCTGTGAGTGGTTCAGCAAAAATCTTTATTCTCATTGCAATGTGGCCATCCTTTCTGATGGTTTCTCTGATTTAAAAATGTATGACCCCGCAATTAAAACATCTGCGCCGGCTTCTTTACATTCTTTTCCTGTCTTTTCGTTAATACCACCATCAACCGCAATCAATAGATTCGGGTTTATGGTCTTTTTTAACATTGCGAGTTCTCTAATTTTGCTTAACGCTCCTGGCATAAATTCTTGGCCACCAAATCCAGGTTCAACACTCATCACGAGGACTTGATCAACGAATGGTAAATACTCTTTGATGGTTTTAACTTTAGTTCCGGGCTTAATCGAAATACCTACAGCAACGCCTAGTTCATGTAACATATCGATGACATATTTAGGGTCATCTACTGTTTCAACATGAAACGTGATACGATCGCTACCTGCCTCGACAAAGGCTTTGGCATACTTCATCGGATCTGTAATCATTAAATGTGTATCTAACACTTGTTTCGTGTATTGTCTAATCCCCTTAACAACAACAGGTCCAATCGTTAAGTTTGGTACAAAATGACCATCCATAACATCAACATGTAGCCATTTAGCGTTATGTACACGATCAATGGATGCTTCTAGGTTTCCAAAGTCTGCGGATAAAATTGATGGAGCTATAATCATCTAATCACCTCAATATTTCGGCTTAATCTCTTTAACTTCTTCATAAATACGTTTATAGTTTTCATATCTTGATGGTAATATCTCACCGTTTTTGACTGCCTCTTTGACGGCACATTTAGGCTCGTTAATATGGGTACATCCGTTAAACTTACACTGATGTGAGCGTTCAAAAAAGTCAACAAAATTAAGTGGTATATTATCAAGATCAATGTTTCTAAAATCTAGTTTGGAAAATCCCGGTGTATCAGCTATTAAGCCACCCGATAAGGGAATCAGTTCAACATGCCGTGTGGTATGTTTTCCTCTTCCTAACGCGTCTGAGATATCATCTGTTTTTAAATCCAGTGAGGGATCTATGGCATTTAACAACGTACTTTTACCTGCCCCTGTTTGGCCAGCCAAAACACTGATTTTATCATGAAAGATCGTATCAAGTTGTTCAATGTGTTCACGATGTTTCGCATCCACATAATACACCTTATAGTATGTTTCATAGTAGGCTAATTTA
>JAASSV010000007.1 GCA_021767685.1 Caryophanales bacterium
ACTAACACTGCCACCACCAGGTGTCGGATTGTTAGAATCGACTTGTTCAATAAAATCTGTAACTGTTTTATTAGTTAATGACATGATTTTCCTCCTTAATGAGTTGACTTTTCTTCACAACCTGTTTTCCATGTTTAATCACATCTGTGACATGATTGATACCATAATGATAAAAGAAATATGCTAAGTTAGGAACATCACAAATGATCAAATCAGCATCATACCCAACATCTAACATGCCTACATGATCATCTATCCCTAAACTAGTTGCTGGGTGTAACGTTACTGCACATAATATTTCTTCTGGTGTTAAGCCCATTTTTAAGGCAGCTAAATGCATTGAAAATTGCAAGTTCTCACTCGGTGTACTTCCTGGATTATAATCGCTTGACACCCCAACCATACATCCTGCATCAACCATCTTACGTGCTGGGGCATAAGGTTTATTTAAATAAAATGAGGTGCTTGGTAAAACATTACATAGTGTCATCGTCTCTTTCGCAAGAGCAATATCATCATCACTGATCATAATCAAATGATCAATGCTTTTCGCTTCATACTCCAAAGCAACTTTTGTCCCGCCAATCGGCTTAATCTCATCTGTATGTATTCTTAAAGATAGTCCAAGCGTTTGTGCTTTCTCACATACCCTTTGTGTATCCTTTTCATCAAACACACCATCTTCACAGAAGATATCGACAGACTGGGCTAACTTGTCTTCTTTAATCTGTTCCATATCGTCTAATACACTATCAATAAACTCATCTTTGCTATCTTTAAACGCTTTTGGTAAAGCATGCGCTTTTAAATAGGTAGAGTGAATATCAATGGGATGATGTTCATTTAATAAGTGATTAACTTCTAACTGTTTACGTTCTGTATCTGTGTCTAACCCATAGCCACTCTTGGCTTCAATGGTTGTCACACCAAACCGTAACATATGATCTAACGACTTATTTGCTTGTGTTAATAAACTCTCTACTGATGCGTTTTTGGTTGCGGCGACTGTGGATAAAATACCGCCACCTTGTTTTAAAATATCCATATAAGGAACACCGTTCAACTTTAAGTCAAACTCGTTTTCCCGAGAACCGCCATGAACTAAATGGGTATGTCCATCAATAAATCCTGGTAATACAACCTTACCTAAGGCATCAATCGTAGTCTTTGCTTCATAAGTATCTAAAGCAGATTCAATAGCGATTATCTTACCATTATTAATTGCGATTTCAACATTTGTTAATGTGTCAACTTGGTAACTTTTAGCGGGTTTCTTTGGTGTATAGAGATGTCCGATATTAATAATTTTTATATCAACGTTCATTCTATCACCTACATGTTCGCTTCAATAATCTTTAATGGATCTAAATCACGGAATCCCATATATGTTTTCGCATCTTTGACAATCTGGTCATAAGACAGTGTCTCTGGCCAAGGTTTATCATCTTGAGCGTAGTAATATTTTAAACTATTGATAAACGTCGCTTTCGGTGCAAGACCAACAAGTTCACAACTTGGCACATTGACATGGTACCGTTTGGCTTCCATCTTTACTGTCTCAAGAATACGGTAAATTGGATTTTTCTTATAATCTAAAATATTCATTGTCACTTGAACATGTCCTCGTGATTCTAAGGCAGCGGGGCCTGCTTGAATATAGCGGAAGCCACCACTTGAAAATCGAATAGCGCGACTAATTTTTTTCGCTACTTCAATATCATCTGTGTCTAAATCAATATTATACGCAATTAGAGGTATGCGCGCACCAATTCCAATAACACCAAAGGTTGGATGAATCTCTGGATTCCCATAGTCTGGATGCCATTTTTCTTCTTGTATTTTGGTCTTCATCCCTTCAAACTCACCTTTACGTATGGTAGGCAATTTACGGCGTAAACGGGAAGTTGCTGCTTCAGCATATAAGAATGATGGAATCTTAAAAGTCTCCCAAATAATACTTGCCGCATCATTGGCATAGCGAACGCATTCTTCCATCGTGACACCACTAATCGGAATAAATGGAATAACATCAATAGCGCCCATCCGTGGATGTTGTCCTGTTTGTTGATTCATATCGACATAGTCTAATACTTTCTCAACAAAGTCAGGTAATGCTTTGATGATCGCTTCTGGGTCTCCGAGTAATGTCACAACGGTACGATTATAGTCACCATCAGGTTCAACACTGAGACATTTAAATCCATCTTTATCTTTTAATACAGAGACAATATCATCAATATGTTCTTGATTCCGTCCTTCACTAAAGTTTGGTACACATTGAACAATTTTATCCATTTTACTCATCCTTCTCTACTATTGTATTAATTAACTCATCATCTGCCATCTCTGGTAAGGTGATGAACGCATTATTATCCATTTCATTAAAGGCTTTAACGGTATCATATGCATTTTTGTTACGGGCCCATGCACGACGTGCTACACCTGTCATTACATCATGTAACATCGCTGTTTTTAATATCTCATCAACACGTTTTGAGCCATCTAAGACCATACCATAGCCTCCATTAACCGCTTTCGAAATACCAACGCCTCCACCATTGTGTAGACTAACAAGACTCATCCCTCGAGCAGTATTTCCTAAAGCAACGTGGGTTGCCATTTCGGCCATGATATTACTGCCATCTTTTATGTTAGATGTTTCTCTAAATGGGGAATCTGTTCCCCCAGTATCATGGTGATCTCTTCCTAACATGATTGGTCCAACTTCATTGTTTCTTACCATATCATTAAACTTTAATGCAATGTCTAATCGACCATACGCATCTTGATATAAGATACGGGCTTTCGTTCCCACAACAAGATCATTCTTCTTCGCATCTTTTATCCAATTATAGTTATCTAAGTCCTGGAACCGTCTATCTTTATCGATGCATTCCATTGCGGCGCGATCTGTTTTTTCTAAGTCACTATCTTTCCCACTCAAACAGACCCAACGGAATGGTCCATACCCATAGTCAAACAGGACTGGTCCCATAATGTCTTCAACATAACTTGGCCAAATAAATCCATCTAAATCATTCTCTTTATTTTTACATATTTCTGTAATACCACTATCATATATCGCTTTTAAGAAGCTATTCCCATAATCAAAGAAGTATGTTCCTTTGTCAGTGATGGTTTTAATTGCTTCAAAATGACGTTTTAACCCTTTGTTTACAAGTTTCTTAAACAACTCTTTATCTGTCTCTAACAATTTTGTTCTACGTTCAAATGGCACACCGACTGGTGTATACCCACCATCATAAACGGCATGACAACTCGTTTGATCGCTTAGTAAATCAATCGTCACATCTTGTTCAACAGCATATTCTAAGAGATCAACGACATTACCTAAATAAGCAATCGCAATAGCCTCTTTGTTCTCTTTATGTTTTATCGCGAGATCGTAAGCTTCCTTAGGGGTATAGGTGATGACATCGACCCATCCTTGTTCCTCTCTTGTGATAATTCTCGAACGATCCACTTCAGCAATAATTGACGCAGCCCCAGCAATTTTTGCGGCTTTACCTTGCGCACCACTCATGCCTCCTAATCCTGAAGAAACAAATAAAACACCACTTAAATCTTCATCATCAGGAATGCCTAACTTAGCACGTCCAGCATTTAACAACGTTGAATATGTCCCGTGAACAATACCTTGGGGACCGATATACATCCATCCTCCTGCGGTCATTTGCCCATAACTTGCAACGCCTAGCTGCGCAGCGCGAGACCAATGTTCAAGATCGTTAAACTGGCCGACCATCAACCCATTGGTTAAAATAACCCGAGGTGCGTGTTTATGAGAGGCAAATAATCCTAGAGGATGCCCACTTAATAACACCAAGGTTTGATCGTCTCGCATAATTTCTAGATAGCGTTTCACTAAATGATACTGCATCCAGTTTTGCATGACACGGCCTGTCTCCCCATATGTCACTAACTCATAAGGATACAGTGCAATATCAAAATCAAGATTATTATCAATCATCACTTGAAACGCTTTCCCTTCAAGTGTATTTCCTTGATAACTCTCTACGGGATGTCCTTTTAACTGTCCTTGTGGACGGAAACGATACCCATATATCCGACCTCTAGTCATTAACTCTTCATAAAACTCTTCTGCGAGTTGATCATGCCACGCTTTTGGAATATACCGTAGGGCATTTTTTAACGCTAGTTTTTGATCAGTTTTACTGAGGGTCATTTCTCGTTTCGGTGCACGACGAATGCCTTCAACAAACTCTGGATACTCTGGTAAAGACGGAAAAATATCATCAAGTGATAACTGCTTTTCAAGTTTCATTTATTACACCCCTTTAAATAGTGATTGATAGAAGGTATCCTCTTGCATTAACGCATCAATCTTATGCAAGTGAGGATACATTGTTACATCTTTTTCAATAAATGGTATATGTTCTCTAACTTTATTATACGCTCTTTTTGTTATCATCCCAAGTGTCCGTTGTTCTCTAAAATCAATGGCTTGACATGCTGTCATGATTTCCATCCCAATCACTTGTCGGACGTTGGCTAAGATTTTTCTTGCTTGCAAGGCACCATTGGTTCCCATTGAGACATGGTCTTCTTGGTTAGCACTACTCGAAATACTATCGACTGACGCCGGATGCGCAAGTACCTTATTATGACTAACAAGTGACGCGGCACTATACTGAACAATCATAAACCCACTATGTGTGCCAGCATTTACGGCTAAAAACGGTGGTAACCCTTCGGATAACTGTGGATTCACAAGGCGTTCTAGTCGTCGTTCAGAAATATTCGCTAACTCACTTAACGCTACTTTCATATGATCGATGACTAGAGCAATCGGTTGTCCATGAAAGTTTCCGGCACTGATGGCTGTATCATCATCAGCGAATAATACGGGATTATCCGTAACAGCATTCATTTCTATTTCAATCGTACGTTTTACATAGTTTAAAGCATCTAATGATGCTCCGTGAACTTGCGGTGCACACCGTAAGGAATACGCATCTTGTACACGTTTTTCTCCTTGCTTAGTGACATACTCACTACCACTTAACATCTCTAATACACGCTTAGCAACAGTGATTTGACCTTGATGTCCACGCACGTGATGGACACGATGATCATAAGCATCGGTAATGCCTTCTAGTGCTTCAAGTGATAACGCAAGAGACACATTCGCATAATCTAATAATCGTAATCCATCATAAACAGTAAATGCGGCTAAGCTTGTCATGGCTTGCGTTCCATTGATTAAGGCGAGTCCTTCTTTAGCGATCAATTGCTTAATCGGTGTCATTCCTGCTTTTTTAAATGCTTTTTTTGTTGAATACCGCTTCCCATCTACCATACATTCACCTAGCCCGATAATAGGCAAACTCATATTAGATAGTGGCGCTAAGTCACCGCTTGCACCTAAACTTCCTTTTTCAAAAACCACAGGAATTACATCGTTATTTAACATCTCAATAATTTTATCTAATACCTCAAGACGTATCCCACTATGACCTCTAATCAAGGCATTAACACGTAACAACATCATTCCTCGTACAATGTCATTCGGTAATTGATTCCCCACTGTACAGGCATGACTCTTTAGAAGATTCTCTTGTAACACAGAGACATCTTCTTTACTGATCACTGTATCACTAAGTTTACCAAACCCCGTATTCACTCCATATACAGTATCATTCTTATCAACTATATTTTTGACAAATTGACGCGCATGCTCAACTTTCTGCTTATGCGTGTCACCTATTCTAACTGTTTCTTTATATCTAGCAACTTTGATGAACGACTCTAAATCTAGTCCACCACCATTTAATGTTACCATTCTATCACCTCATCTATTTGGTACTCCTAGTATACCCTAAAACGACCATTAATGAAAGGGCTTTTATTCTATTAACGGCTTAGTTTAGCGCTTTAACTCGTTAAAGTCAAAGGTATTAGATATAAAAAAACGACCAATTTTGGTCGTCTACCACGGCAGTGGATTTGATTTTATTTTTGAATCATATAATGTTTTTAATGCGGTAATTTGTTGGGTGCTTAAGCTATATGATAATGCCCCAACATTACCTTCGAGTTGTGCTTGATTCCGCATACCAGGAATAACTGTTGTTACAGCATCTTGCGCTAAGATAAACTGTAATGCATAAGGGACAAGATTATCATCATTAACGATATCTTTTACTTCTTGAACCAGTTTAGCCCGGCGCTTGATATCATCCTGACTCCAGCGTGTTCTAATTCCTGTAAAGGTTGATGTTTCATCATACTTACCTGTCAACCATCCTGAATCTAGGGGTACTTTAATAATCAATAATATGTCTCTTTTTTTAACCTCATCAAATAACTCAGCTGGGGCTTGATGGAAAATATTATACATAATTTCAATCACATCGACATTGCTTTTGTCTAGTACTGTCTGTAATTCTTCTAATGTATCAATACTGACACCATACCCTTTGATTAACCCTTGTTTTTTTAGGGTTTCAAAGTGTGCATAATGGGCGTCTCCTTTTAAGATATCCATTCCCGGATTATGCAAAATAACACTATCAAGATAATCGCGATTCAACTTGTTTAAACTGCGTTTAATAGAGGCAGTAATCCCCTCTAGCGAGAAGTCAAACTCGTCATCTGGGCCATGGCCAACTTTCGTATTAATAAATGTTTTTTGCGCATGTTCCTTTAACGCAATACCTAAAATTTCTTCACTACGTCCTCCTGCATAGTTTGGTGCGGTATCAAAAAATGTGATTCCCGCATCTAATGCGTCATGAACTAACTTAACGCCTTCATTAATTGTCATTTTGGTAAACTCTTTGGTGTTTCCTAATTGCCAGGCACCGAATCCAATACGACTAATCTTTTTATCAAAACGTGATATCTCCCTATACTCCATTCGCTTTCATCCTTTCATATACTTTTGGTAAAGCGGTTGATAATTTTTTAATTTTGAATGTTGTTTTATCTACACAGACAATCACAGATGTCCCTGTTGCCTTAACTGAATCTTTTGAACGAATAACATGTTTAAACTGAATTTTAACTGGTGATACCTGTTCTACACTCGTCACGACATAAATCTCTTCATGTAATCTTGAGGCATTATGGTAAGTGACTTGAATATCATGCACAGGAAAAATGATTCCTGATGCTTCAATCTCATTGTAATCTATGCCTTGTTGTCTAAAATAATCTGTTCGACCTTGTTCAAAAAAGGTAACATAATTTGCGTGATAGATAACACCCATTTGATCAGTATCACTATATCGTAATTGTAGTTGTGTCGTTACTTCCATCTTATCAACCCTTTAGTGTTTTCGCAATCGATGTGATTATATCAGATGCCATCATCGATGCTTCGCCATAAGTATCTTTTGCCTTGTTACCAGCATGTGAATGCACACTAACGCCAAGGATAGATGCTTCTATTGGTGTATACCCTTGTCCCAGGAATGACCCAATCATACCAGCTAGTACATCTCCACTACCTGCTGTTGCCATCCCCGGATTAGCAAAATGACTAAAATAGGTTAAGGTATCATTAGTAATGATAGTAACAGCACCTTTCAAAACAACCGTTACATGATATTTATGAGCAACATTCTTTGCATATAAAATTAAATTTTTGTTTAACTCTTCAACACTTATCCCCAAGAACTTAGCAAATTCTCCTTTATGGGGAGTAAGAACAATATTTCCTCGTTCTGTATGGTTATCCATTAATGCTTTAAAATATGGAATACCTGTGGCATCTATGACAACTGGAATATCTGTTTTTAATACTTGATTAAGCGATTCTTTTCGAATCGGGTTATCTTGCGTTAACCCCATTCCAAATACAACCGCATGCTTTTTCTCTAACTTAGGTGTAAAACTAGCTAAGCCTGAATAGGTGTCAATCATGAGTTCTGGTGGATACGTCGGAATATAATCTTGATCAGTATCTAAATATAATACCGACGATAGTCCTGACCCACATCGCATAGATGCAATTGCGGATAATAATGGCGCGCCCATCATTCCCCGACTACCACCCACGGTTAGTACATGGCCATAGTCATACTTGTGACTTATCGGATGACGTTGTTTTAAGTACCGACGGTAATAATCTGGATCCAGTAAATGAGTTTCTTCTTCTCGATACTCAGCTAAAATACCCACATCTAATATATGCCGTCTACCGGTGTAAACAATACCATCATTGAGTAAATGTCCTTGTTTTAAGGTTTGGACAATCAATGTATCATTCGCCTTTACAGCAACGCCTTGTTTGAGACCATTATCCGCATGAATCCCTGATGGCATATCAATGCTGATAATACTATTGTCATATTGTTGTATCGTATCAATAACATTACGATAAATACCTTCAATTTCACGAGATAATCCAATACCAAAGATACCATCAATCAGAATGGATGTGTCATCCAATGCCTGTTTAAGAAAATCAATATCTTCTGGTGATTCAATAAATCGAATAGGATGATTTATTCGTTCAACTAATGTCTTAGTTTCATCACTCGCCCCATCATTACTACCCACAACAAATAAATCTACATGGTAATTATGCGCTAACAGATGCTCTGCAATAACGAGTGCATCGCCTCCATTATTCCCACTTCCAGATACGATACAGATATGATCTAGTTGCGTGATTAAGCTGTTATTAATCATATAGTCAGCCATAACCATGCCAACACGTTCCATCAACTGTAACGACGTTATCCCTTCTTTTTCTAATGTCAATTGATCAAATTTACGGATTCTTGCCGCATCTACAATTGGTTGATTCATATACATACACCTCGTAACTTGTTACTTACATTATACACGTTCTTGTTAATTGACAAAAGTATTGATTCATTTTATTCTAAAGATAGAACGATAAAGGATGTGAAACTATGAAATGTACATTTTTAGGTCATGCAGCTGTTTTAATTGAAGCATTAGAGTATAAAATTATTATTGATCCTTTCTTAAGTCACAACCCAGTTTACAAAAAAAATGAGCAAGATATTAGTGGCGTTACACACGTCTTAATAACTCATGCTCATGGTGATCATATTGGTGATGCGTTAGAGATTGCCAAACAAAACGATGCATTAATCATATGTAATGCTGAGATCGCTACGATCTTAAAAAGTTTAGATAGTGATTTACGTATCCATGCGATGCATATTGGCGGTCGAACGCCTGTAGATTTTGGTACCGTTAAAATGACACCTGCCTTGCATGGTTCTGGCTATGTTGAAAACGATATGATTTATGATGGGGGGACCCCATGTGGCTTTTTACTAAAAGTTGCCGATAAAACCATTTACCATGCTGGGGATACCGGATTAACTTATGATATGAAACTATTAGAAAATAGTTTAATTGATCTTGCCTTTCTACCAATTGGTGGGAACTATACGATGGATGTAGACGATGCTGTGATTGCTGTGGACTTTATTAAACCCGAGAAAGTTGTTCCAATTCACTATAATACGTTTGATCAGATTAAGGCAGATCCTAATGATTTTAAAAATAAAGTGGACCATGCCGAAGTTGTCATCTTAGAACCTGGTAAAAATATTGAACTATAATAAAAAAGCGCTATGCGCTTTTTTTAATCAATTGGGAACTGTAAAATATAGCTCGACACTATCGACTGCATTAGAAGCATTAAAGATATCGAGTAAATCGTTGTTGCTAAAATTAGTAAGTAAAGTCGCTTGGTATGATGCTGTACCAACTTAAAATAGCCAAATAACATACCCAGTAGTAAAAGTGCTAATATGCCTAGTGGTAAAATGTAAACATATGGTCCTGCTGAACCCATCCCTAACATACTTCTTATATTTAGTCCTAACAAGTATCCAATAATTACTACTGTAAATATGGCTGGTAAAAACAATAATCTAACCATATAATGTGTTTTACGGAAGTTATTTCGATACCTCGCCATAATCATCAAAAATAAAGTAATCGACATAATGATAACAACCGCGGGAAACGTACTTAAGCTAAAAGAGAGTTCCTCTGGCTTATCAGTTAAGTTAGTTAACCGCATACTTTCAATAAAACTAAATAAAAAGAAACCCACAAAACTAATGATTAAAAGTTTATTTTCTTTAATTGTCTGCATAGCATCACCGGAAATATTATAGCATAATTTGTTAAATAAGCGTATAATAAAATTGAGGAGTGAGTCATATGAAAAAAGTGAATAAAATGTACTACATACTGACCTACATGTTTTTCTTGTATCCACCATTTATTTGGGGGCTAGTATCGATTTATAGTAACTCAGTGTCATCGGATGATCACATTGCGACACTATATATCAACCTCATTTTACTACTTGTGTTAATCGCCGCTATCGCTGGGGCAATATATTTCGATAAGCTCCATGTTCCTACTCAGACAGAACAAAAATATTTACTATTTGGATTGATTGGTAATATTGTCATGTATTTTTATACCTTTCAAAATGCATTAAACATCTCTAATTTTGTCACTGTATACTTGTTACTGATTGTCGTGTTAGGTGTTTTCACCTTACTCATATCAAAAACCATTAAACCGCTAGAACTCTGGATCCTACTCCCACTATTTATCGCAATTGATTATATCCATCTAGCTATCACAGGCTGTGGTTGGACAGATTATAATTGTGGTAATGTCAGTAATAGTGGCGAAACAATTATTATTATTTTATACTTTGTGATGTTGATAAGTATCTTTCTTTATTACATCAAACAAATCGTTCAATATCAACTCATTGATCCCTTTAAACTCATCCATGGATTACTGGGTATTATCATTATCATCATGTTTCAAAATATTATGGACCTCAGTACCTCCGCAGAAAATCTTTTAATGACACTATTAATTGCATTAGCGTTCTTATTAATTGTTGATTTTATTGTGTCCATCGTCAATAAAACCTATACCCATAGAATGACATTATTTTATATTCGTACATTAACACTTATCGCTATTGGTATGCTTACAGGAATGATTGAATTATTTAAAGATCCTTCTGTTGAAAAAGAATTTTTAGGTGTTATGGTGGCTGTCACCTATATCTCACTTGGGATTAATATCTTAAAACCATTATTAGGTGTTACCATACCAGATACGTTTAAACTATCCCCAACTACTCCAAAACTAAACTATCATTTTACCGAAGAAATGATTACCGATATCCACCAAATCACCATGTTAAAAGATGATATTGAAATTGGTCTTTATGGATATCGTATCGAAAATGTCACTCTAAACGACACTCAACAAGTCAATATCATATCGTTTGATATACCTGATGAGCCAACCGATCAAAAACATCTAATTGAAGAAATGCTAAAAGATCTTCGTAACGTGGGAGATACCATTGTATTTGAATCGATAAAGTTTAATGACACACTAGATGAGTTATTAAAGAATTACGGATTTACCGCGTTGTATCACAACGAAACACACCTCATGAGTTATATACTAGAGATTTAATAAAAACTTTTTGAAAAGATTAGTGGCCCTATGATATAATTTAAACAAGGGACCGCTATGTAATACATAAGGAAGCTAAACAACAAAGGGTGACTTGTCACCCTTTTCTTTATATCAGGGAGGATTATACTATGGAGTTAACAAAAATAGTTTGTACATCCTGTGGGAGTTCACTACAAATCGACCATGATAATGCAACACAAACGTGCGATGCCTGTGGCTCGACCTTTTTGGTCAGTAACGGGGTTGAATTTGCGCTTAAAGGAACGAAAGAACATAAACATATCGCAAAACTTCGAAGTAATTTAAAACGTGCGATTGAAGTTGATGACCACAAAAATATTTTACACTTCACAAAAGAAATATTGCGTCTCATTCCTAAAGATACGCTAGCTAATTACTATTTTGCGTATGCTAATTATAAATTTGGTGCAAGACGATACCTTTTAAACTTCTATAACCAAACTAACTTCACCATTGAACAGGATATCATTGATATTGTAGATCACATGATTACCTATAGTGACTTACGTGATAAACACCTTGTCGTCACGTTTATTGAACAGAATATGCCAAGTAAACTCGATGAATATGAGCGAGTCTATAACCAAAAAATAATTGAAGAAGAAAACTACTCTTCGATTCCTAGAGATGTGTTTATATCATATCGTTCAACTGATCAAGACATCGCTAATGATGTTGTTGAGGCAATCGAATCAGATGGGTACTCATGTTGGATTTCATCACGCAATCTAAGACCGAATGATAATGAGAATTATTGGTCTAATATTGAAGATGCGATAACGAAAGCAAATATTTTCTTAGTCATCACATCAGAAGGCGCTATGTTAAGTCAGGATGTTAGAAAAGAACTTGATATCGCGATGAAATTAAAAAAGAATCGTTTAGAGTTTAAAATTGATCAAGCAAAACATACGTCTACTTTCAAATATTTCTTTGACGGATATAAATGGATTGATGCGACTACAGATAGAGAAGCTGCTTTTAAAGAACTCAAACATCGTGTCTATCATGCCCTACAAGAAGCAAACCTTAAGACAACAACATCACAGGAAAAACGACAGAAAACACAACTTGATGAGTATGATAAGTTGTTAAATCGCAGTCGTATCGAGTTAATTAATCAAAACTATGTTGATGCTATTGATACTACAAAAGAAGCCTTGAGTCTTAAGCCTAATGCTCAAGAAGCTTGGTTCCACTTATTTTTAGCTGAAAATGCCTTCTCTAGTGAAGACGCATTCCATACGTTTACAGAAAAAGAAGATAATCTCGATCAATTAATGAAGTGTTACCAACAATCAGCTTACCAACAATATAAAAAATATACACCGTTTATAGATGGCCATTATCCGAAAACAATAAAGCCTTTCGAAGATGCCCTCTATGATCAGTTACTATACTACATCAACATGCCAAGACTAAATCCGCAAAACAAAGAAACGTATATTGATGCAAAGTGTCAAAGACATATTTTAAATAACTGGAATAAACTTTTAATTAAATATGAATTTGACACTGATGAAGAACTCAAGGAATTTCTTGAACAAGATTCTCCAGACTTTGATCGGTTAACACCTCTATTTAATGATATTGACAGTATTAAGGAACACCCCGACTTTAACCGTAGTCATATTCCTAAATATATTAGTACTTACCAACAGAAATTTAAATCTCATCAAAAAGAAACGACCCAAACACTCGAACAAAACGCAGAAAAAATAACTGAACTATATGAAAAAATTGCGATTGCCTTTGAACATGAAGACTATAAAGAAGCCTTATCTCTTACATTAACACTTTTTAAACACGATAATACCTACTCAAAAAAATACTTATATTTATTATTAGCTAGTATGAAAGTAAATAATACTGTTGATCTATACAAGGCTATTGCGAAATTGCGAAAGAAAAAGCGGTGTAAACTACTAGAATCTCCACTTATTCAAAAGCTTTTTGAACTTGAAGAAACACATGATTTAGTCATTGATTTACTCATGCATTGCCGCCATAAAAAACGGAAAAAGAAACACCGTATTGATCTACCCATAGAAGGGGGCGTATCATGAAGTGTCCAAACTGTGATAAAGTACTGAATGCTACCTCGGTTATCTGTGATAACTGTGGCGCTTTACTAAATGATGAAGATACACAAATTTCTTTTCA
>JAASSV010000150.1 GCA_021767685.1 Caryophanales bacterium
AACGTTACTTCTTGAAGCATAAGTTGATTCACAAGTCCAATCTGTTCAGCGCTTAGATGTGTAGCACCAAGTTGTGTTGGTGATAACTGTAAAAAAGGTTCACTTACTGCGGTTGTCTTATAAATGGTATTGATCCGATCATCTGTGCTCAATGATTGATAGAGTTGATTCGCATCATCTGTCGCGGTGTCTCCGGTTAGAATGACTTCTAATGGCGCATCTGGTGGACTAAGCTTGAGTGTTTTAAACTCTACAGTGACACCGTCAGGAAATTGATCATAATCAAAGTTTTCAATATACTCTAACATATCTGCTTTTTGGTATGATGTATTCACATAAAACCGGGCTGATGGACTTAATAAGGGTAACTGCGTTTGACTAAAATGAAACCGAGGTAAATCGGTATTATAAGCTAGAGAAACTCCGTTAATCGAGTTGTTATGATCAAAGAGTGTTTGTAACTCATTGATGGTATCATCTAACGTATCGTTATCTGTTGCGATAACATTAACATAAAAGTCTGTTTTCTCTTCACTTGGATAGAGATTAATATCCCGTGTGGTTATGGTAAAATAGCCGATCAAGCTTCCTGCAATGAGTATCACAACCAGGATGATGATGGGATGATGAATACTGCGTTTTACTGCATCATCAAACCATGCATATGCCCGTTTTTTATGATCTTTTGTCTTAACAAATAACATCGCCAATATTGGTGTTAATATAACACTAATAACCAAACTTAAGGCAATCGTAATTAATACAGTGACAGGAAGACTTCTTACAAGTTCACCCACAAATCCAGGGATAAAGATAATACTACCAAAGGCAATTAATGTGGTTAATGTAGCGGTAAAAATCGGCCAAAAATTCTTATGAATCGCCGCAATACTTGCGCGTTTTTTAGAATAGCCTTGTTCGAGAAAACTTTTGGTCCCTTCGGTTAACACAATCGCATTATCTACCATCATTCCGATGGAAAGAATCAACCCAATGATAGATAACTTATGAAGCTCATATCCTAAGAAATAAAGGAATATAATTGTCGTGAACACTATTGTAGGTACTATCGCTACGACGATGAAACTTTGGCGTAATCCAAGGCCTAACATAATGACGAAAAAGACAATAACAATCGCATATAAAACACTCATTAATAAATCATTAAACTGGATATTGACATCTTCTGGTAAAAAGACAATTGGTGTAATTGTATTGTTATCGTATGTTGATTCAACGGTATCAATGAGTGTTAAAATATCATCTTCATATACGGTATAATCAATCCCATCATTAAAGTTAGCAGCGACGATAACGGCAGTCTCTTCGTTATAGGTGGTTTGTGTGCCTGGGACAACGGTTAATGTAGCAACATCATCAAGTATCACCAGTGGGTCTGCTTGTAACGGTAATGATTTTAGTTCATTTAGTGTTGTATTATTAATCACAGTGTTTGTAACATCAGCTTGACTGTTTAAGACACCATAGACCGTTAATGGACTGATTCCATGTTGACTTAACTCATCGGCATTTAACTTGATTTGTACAGACTCTTGATAGTTATTATATTGCGAAACGAGTGTGATATCGTCATAACTATCTAGTTCATCGACAAATGATGTGGCTACTTCATTTAGATTACTCTTATCACCCGTAATCATAAAAATCATACTGTTACGGGCCACATAATGGACTTTATTAACAGTTAAAATGGCCCCATTTTCATAGGCTTTAAGTCCGTCTGTAAGTGTCGTTTTAAGGGCATCTACACCAGATGTATCGTAAGATAAGACAATCTCAAAAAGCACCGTATCTTGAATATGGCGTGTTTTTACATAATCGACATCCTCAAACCCATCTAAATAGGTGTGCATGGATAAAATATCATCTTGTAAGGATGGATGATCATTATCAACTGTCGTAGTAACAAGTAAATATGGGGTTTTCATTGTTGGCATTTCTTGTTTTGGAATGTCTTGTGTTAAGTACCCCCCAACAGCAAGTAACACAATGGCTAATGCAATAAAAAGCCATCTTAGTTTTATAATTATTCGCATAGTTTCCTCCTGAACAGGCATATCGTTATGAAACAATTGTCTCATACCTATTTTTATGATAAACTAAATGATAGAGAACATAAAGTGATTTGAAATTTGTGAAACAAGGAGGGCTAATATGTTTCAAAATGAGAAAGAGGATGTCCGAATACGGTATACTCGGGAATGGACATTTGAAGCATTACAGCAATTGTTAAATACATCTAAGATGTCAGATATCACCATCTCACAGTTGATTGATAAGGCGGGGATTTCACGCGCAACCTTTTATCGTCATTTTCATCCAATGACAGATGTTGTTGAGGCGAAAATCAATACCTTTTTCGCGCAGCTTTATGATGAGTTAGCCAGTTTATATTCTAATGATATGCCAGAAGACGAACAAGTCTTAATCCGGCGTTTTTTTGAAAAGATTAATACAGAAAAAGATATGGTTGATGTGGTCTTGAAGATGAAGTGTGATTATATGATGGTTAATGGTATACTAAAGTTAATCACATATTTTAAAGATCAGTTTTATCCGATTGTGATTCAAAATAAAACGGCAGAAACCTATACCATAGAAATTGTTGCCTCAAGTGCATGGACATTGTTATCACGTTGGCATAAACGAGGCAAGGTTGAAACCCCTAGTGAACTCGCGACCATATACTCGCAAACGTTTCGCCGGGTATCAATGGCATTATTTGAGAATCGGCAAATTATGAGGTGATGATGATGACACTAAAAGAAAAAATAGCATTACTCCCAAATAAACCAGGATCGTATCAGTTTAAAAATGATTCTGGGACGATTATTTATGTCGGGAAAGCAAAGGATATAAAAAAACGCGTCGCATCATACTTCACCGGAAGTCATGACGCGAAGACGGCACGACTTGTGATGAATATTGCCGATATTTCTTATATTATTACAAAAAGTGAACTTGATGCATTATTACTTGAGTTGAATCTCATTAAGAAATATAATCCTCGCTATAACATCATGTTAACAGATGATAAGACTTACCCATATATTGAAATTACTAAAGAAACACATCCTAAATTAATCATTACACGTAATGTAAAAACGAAAACAGGACGGTTATTTGGCCCTTATCCCAATGTGAAAGCAGCTCGAGAAACCGTGCGGATTCTAAATAAAATCTATCCATTACGTAAATGTGATACATTACCCAAAAAGGAATGTTTGTATTACCATATAGGACAATGTTTAGCCCCATGTATTCACCCGATTACACAAAAGGATTACCGGCCAATCATTAATGACATCAAACGCTTTTTAAAAGGTGATACTAAAGCAGTTATTGATACCCTTAAACAACATATGTATGATGCCAGTGAAGCGTTAGAATTTGAACGAGCAAAT
>JAASSV010000151.1 GCA_021767685.1 Caryophanales bacterium
ACTTCTTAGTATTTGATGCGACCGCACAAACAATCACCGGATTAGATGATCTAACTGGTCTTACTGTCGGTGCTCAAATTGGAACCGTACAAGCAGGTTTGTTGTCTGCAATCAGTGAAGATTACGGGTTCACGGTAGATCTGCGTTCCAACAACACCATTATTGTGGAAGAGATAAAAGCTGGACGTATTGATGTTCTCGTTGTTGAATCTGAGGTCGCAACATCCATTTTAGATTCCAACACATCCTTAAGTAAAGTAGGCTTTGAATCCTATCTAGATGACGTGCTTGGTAGTGCGATTGCCTTCAGCAAAGGATCTGAGTATACCACGTTATTCAATGATGCACTTGCAACCATGAAAGAAAATGGTGAACTAGATGCATTAATTGCGAAATGGTTCACATCCGATAGTGAGTAAGTTCGATTCATTCAAAACATTATTTATTTGATAAATAGAGTACTAGCAATCTAGCAGAAAGTACGGTATAATAACATCAAGCAACCGGTAAGGATGTCAAGAGATAAAAGCAATAAAAAAGACTAGTTTTTAGTAACTAGACATGATGAAGAAACCTAACAAAGTTAGGTAGACTATTAAATATAGGGAACGGTTAGTAATTCTTATCGAAGAGTTGACCCTTACTCATTAATCCATAGATCAACCGAATAAGTTTACGAGCAGTAAGTGCGAGTGCGCGTTTGTGTTGATGATTTGTAACTTCATTAAATTTCTTGTGATAATAGGTTTTGTAAGTGGGGACATAGTTTTTCACCGAGTTCGCAGCTTCGATTACATAATACCTAAGATATTGATTACCCGTTTTGGTCATTTTGGTATCATCCGCTTCGAATGTACCAGATTGATGTTTACGCCAGGTAATACCCGCGTATTTCGCAATAGATTCTTCCCCTTTAAACTGGTGAACAGAACCGATTTCAGACAAGATACCGGCAGCAAACACAGGACCAATACCAGGAATAGAGCGAAGAGAGAGATACTCCGGAAGATTAAACCCTTTCAGTAAATCTTCAATCGATTTGTTTACTTTCTTGATTTCGGCATCATAAGTACGAATTAGAATTAAACTTGAGGAAATTGCGTAATTAATCGGTTCATAGGCAACTTGATCAAGCCGATAAGACGCACGAGCAGCTTTCTTGATGAGTTTCGCAATATCGGAAGGATTCGCAAAATGATTCTTTGAAACACTCATGATGAATGCGGTTAAATCTTCTAATGAAGAGTTAATGATATCTTCCGGAGAAGAATATTCTTCAAGAATAGAAAGAGCGGTATTACTCCATTTGTTCGCAGTAAACTTATAATCAGGTTTACCGAACTCTGAGAATTTCAAGTAAATATTCGTTAACGCATAGGTTTTCTCTTTGGCTAATAACTCAGCAAGATGAACACGATGACGAGTAAGACGTTGAAGCGCTAACTTCTGAGATCCTTTAAACGGATGAAGGTCTTTGGTTCTACCAACTCTTGCGATATCCGCAAGGATATAGGAATCTTTTGGATCCGTCTTATCCATATCAGAGAAACTAGCGCGATAGTTCTTCGAGATTTTAGGATTGATACAATACACTAAAATATTGTATCGAAACAGTGTCTCAGAAGCGGATAAATACGTCGCAATATGCGCAGAATAGATACCAGTAGACTCAAGCACACAGATAATGTCTGTACAGTCAGTACTAGGAAGTATGTCTAGTAACTGAGACTCAATCGATTCCGCACCATGAACATTATTCAAGGTTTTAAAGGATTTCTTGAAGGATTGGGTAAAGTTCGTAATATACACATAATTGGATTCTTTCGATACGTCAATACCGATGTATAACGTAGATAATTCTTGTGACATATAATACACCACCAATCGAATAAATTAGATATAAAAAAGGTCCTAGCCTTATCATACCGTTCCAGCCTCGCACATTAGAATTTCCTGGCCATGGGATTAAGAGAGTACATGGACATTCAAACTACAACCGGGTAAAGAATTACATATGATAAGCAGGTTTGCACGCTTAGCAAGCAGTTTGACCGCGGGAGATGACAGCACTTTCCTTCAGCTATATCCAACTTCATTATAGCACTAGGACCTTTTTATAAACATAGCAACAAAGAATCAAAATATAAAAACGTATAAAATCATTCAGATCTTATACAAATATTATACGAGGAGATGAGTTTATGAAAAGAAAAATAATTTTCTTAGCAATGTTATTCCTTGTGTTCACATTATCTTCTTGTCAAAAGGAAAATAATGCTTCAATAATTGCAAGAGAAGGACGACAAGTAGCTGAAACATCAGATGAAAACTTCAGGATTATTCTTTACTCTGAGAAAGATATATACAGTGGAACAGAAGAAGTTGATATATGGGCTACCATTGAATACATAGGTTCAGGAGATACTATTGATATTTATTCAGGAGAACCTTATGCCGGTTTTATTGTTGAAAGTGATGGTGTTACATTCATATCAAACTTAGCCTATAAGCTTCTTAAAACAACCACCTTAGAAAAAGGTACAATCTATGAGTTCCCGCTTAAGAAAGTAGGAGGGTTTAGTAATGATGCTGAAGATGCAGATTTTTGGCGAGATTTCTACAGTGAGGAAAAAATGCTTTTTCCAACTGGTGAATATCAGTTAACATTTTTAACAGATTTCTACACGGATGATTCTGTAGATTTTCAACTAAGTGTAGAGTATCAGTTTGAAGTAAGTTGAAATAGAGCAAAAGGACTCTCAATAAGAGTCCTTATTTTTTGAAACATGACTAGATCGATTTTTATATCAATACAATTTTATCTAAACAGTTCCAGAAAACTCCTTCTTCAAGCACAACGTGGTAAGTGGGGGATGAATGGTACAACGTTTTTGGTTCAAAAACAATATAATTTTTTCAACCTCGAAAAGTAGTAAATGCCTGTCAAAAATGGTATAAATAGAGTAACATGATAGCTATCTAATGAGGTGATATATAATCGGTTAACGGATAAACATGAAACCACTGATAACACGATACTAACATCGTACATAGCGAGGACGATGTCAAATGTAATGGATACTTTGTCTTGACATATATGACGAAAACCAAGCGTATTCCTCAGGCAAGTAACCCTACACAATTTCGACTGTTTTAAACATCTAGAGGACATACAATAACTGCAGGAGCACTAGAAGAAATGATTCATTAAACAAGATATTAGCGTACGGGACAGACGTGATAGCTCGATCCATTTGCGCGCAGTAGCGCGCATTACCCGAGAAGCCCCCACTTCAAATCTATGATTAAGTGGTGGGAGCAGGTTCACATAATAGTCTTGGTGATAAAATGAAAGAACTACTAATTGCGACCAAAAACAAACATAAAATCATTGAGTACAAAGCGATGTTGGAACCGCTAGG
>JAASSV010000152.1 GCA_021767685.1 Caryophanales bacterium
CTGATTCATATATTTACTTGTTAACGGACTCATACACGCAAACAAGAAAAATAAGACTGGAATAATAAAGAGTTTTTTTGTTTTCTTCAACTCTGTATAATTAAATTCTAATAAACTAAGCATTTGTTACCTCCATAAAGACATCCTCAAGTGATACTGTCTGTTTTTGCATGGTTTCTACTTGAATGTGGTGACGGTATAAGACCTGTAAAAGTGTATTTATCTGTAATGGATCATATTGTATGAGGACACCACCTTCTACATGCAATCTTGCAGGAATGTTTTTCTTTTCAATCAACTCTATTAACTGATTGTCCGGGATTGTTGTTCTGATTAGCATTTGATTTTTATAGTATTGATCTTTAATAGCTTCAATAGAATCTTCAAGCAAAATCTTACCATCATTCAACAAGCCTATCCGGTCGCATACTTTCTCTACATCTTCTAATATGTGAGTTGAATAAAAGATTGTTTTCTTTCCTTTTAATTGTTTAATGATTTCAATAACTTCTTTTCTCCCTTTTGGATCAAGCGCACTTGTTGGCTCATCCATAATTAAAAACTCTGGATCATGTATCAGTGCTTGTGCAATAGCAAGTCGTTGTTTCATCCCTCTTGAGTACCCCGATATTGTTTTGGTATCATTCCTTAATCCGACAAATGATAATGTGTCATCAATTCTTGTTTCACGTTCGTTTTTAGGGACCGAAAATAACTTACAGACAAACTGTAAATATTCACTCGCATTCAAATAGTTTGGAAAGACAGGCACATCAGGCACATAGCCAATCTTGCGCTTGTAACTCACATCTTGATAAGACACTTTTTCGTCATCAAAATAGACTGCCCCATCATTTTTATGAATGAGTGATAGTATACAATTAATTGTTGTCGTTTTTCCTGCGCCATTTTTTCCGATAAAACCATATACTTCTCCCTTTTTTACCGTTAAATCCATCTCATCTAAGACCACATTATGGTCATACTTTTTAATGAGTTTTTCTACTCTAAGCATAATTAATCCTCCTTACCAACGAGATAATACAGAGCCCAACCACCGGTCATGGCCAATACTAGTATACCCCATAATACTTTGCTGTATTTTACATTACGTTCTGGTTTTATGATATCTAGCATCGATATCAGTTTCATAATAAGTTCAATAAAAATCAGTGGTAAAAGCAACGGTAGCATTTCTATAACATCCATTATAATTCCTCCTTTTATTATTAAAAATAGATCGTTTGTGATTGCAAACCAATTGTATATTACCAAAAAGAAAACAATAAATCAATAGATTTCTATAAAATATTTAGATATCTATCTAATTTATGTATAATTTTTAACTTAAAAACTGAATACATGGATAGACTTTATGCCTTTATAAAAGTGTTTATTTCATTTATTTTATATTCATCTACTTTTTTAATAGTCATATATATTGATAATCATAATTATTGATGTGTTACATTCACATATCAGTCGACCAATAGGTCATTGTAGACATTAATTGAATGAGTGTGCAAACGCTTTATTATCAGATCGTGTTGACAAAGACAATATAACACGATATAATTTGCTTAATTGAAAGACGTCGATGAGAAGAGTAATTGATGAAACACATCAAAGAGAGCCTCGGTTGGTGAGATGAGGTATGTCATAGTCAATGAACATGGTCTCTGAGTTATCTATTTGAACACAAGTAGGATAGATCGGGTATGCCCGTTAACGCATTAGAGTATTAATTCCTTCAATGGATGCGTACTTGATGAGGTAGATACTGTGAGGTATCTATAAATAAAGGTGGTACCACAAGAAAATTAACTTGTCCTTTACATAGCGATATGTAAAGGACTTTTTTTATATTAAGGAGGACAACCATGATTACATTAACAAACGTTACCAAAAAATATCCTGGTAGTGGTGATGAAATTGCACTAAAGAATATTACCACTACATTTGAAGCAGGGTTAATTCATGGAATTATTGGTGTAAGTGGCGCTGGGAAGAGTACACTTATCCGCTTACTTAACCAACTAGAAACCTATGATAACGGTTCGATCCAGGTATTTGATTATACAGATATCAAAGCCCTTAATAAGGAGTCTACACGAATGCTTAGAAAAGAGATTGGGATGGTGTTTCAACGCGATCATCTTTTAAGCCGTAAAACAGTGATTGATAATATCTTGCTTCCGATTACCTTCTATCGTAAACCGACTGATAAAGATATTGAATATGCCACTCATTTATTAGATGAGGTAGGTTTAACGGACTATAAAGATAGATATCCTTCACAACTATCAGGTGGCCAACGTCAACGTGTTGGTATCGCAAGAGCATTGATTAATCATCCAAAATTATTAATTTGTGATGAACCGACAAGCGCCCTTGATGTGATTACAACTGGGAATATTCTAACGCTTATCAAACGTTTAGCAAAAAGGCATCATTTAAATGTTATCTTTGTCACACATGATATGAATGTTATCGAAAGTATTGCCGATACTGTGACGGTTATGGATAAAGGAGAAATTGTTGAACAAGGTCCCTTAGATGATATATTATTTAAAGCGAAACACCCGAAAACGAAAGCATTTATCAAACGGGTTGGATTAGACCTTGACGCTATTACAGATACCTTTGATAAAGCATCTTTACTATTACTAAAGTTTAATAAGGATATTGTCAAAGATCCCATCTTAGCAACTATGATGACAGAACTAAACGTTACTGTTTCTATTGTCTACAGCAATATCACTCCAAATAAGTCAGGGTGGATGATTATTCAAGTATCTAAAAAACACCAACAAATTACTGATTACTTAATATCGCATAGGGTTGTGGTAGATCATGTTGTTTGAACTTGAGTATCAAACGTATATAAACGCGCTTTATGAGACCGTTTATATGACTCTTATTAGTACCATTTTTGTATTTATCTTTGGACTCATTTTTGGAGCACTACTATTCACTACTGCTAAAAATGGTCTATGGGAGAATAAGCCACTCCATAAACTCTTATCGGTACTGACAAGTATGTTAAGAAGTATTCCATTCTTAATTCTCATTGTTTTATTAATTCCGTTTACACGTACTCTTGTCGGAACCATTTTAGGACCCTCTGCGGCCTTACCTGCTTTAATTATTGGTGCAACACCATTTTATGCGCGACTTGTTGAAATAGCGTTACATGAAACCGCTACTGATTTACAAGAAACTGGGCTTTCATTTGGGGCAACCAAGCGACAAGTATTAACCCGAATCTTAATTCCTGAATCTCTCCCAGCTCTCATTAGAGGGATTACAGTTACAGCGATTGCGATTACGGGATACACCTCTATTGCCGGTGCTATTGGTGCAGGTGGTCTTGGTAATTTAGCATA